>JAUWNI010000180.1 GCA_030612705.1 Phycisphaerae bacterium
GTGAGGAGGCCGCCGCCGAGGAATTCGACTTCTAGTTTTCCGTCACACCTGAATTGAGGAGTACGAGTGGATTGGGTGCCATGGCCAAGCGAAGCGCGGCCATGCTGGTCCCGTATCTATATGACCGTGCGCGATCATGCAACAGAGCCGGGCCGTCCCCGGCCCGGAAACCGGCGTGGGGACACGCCGGCTCCGCTGTGTGGGCTGACGCTACAACCCGAAAGCCAAGGCGTGGCGGAGTACCAGCGCAACCTTTAAGCGGAATCCTAATAATACGATCAGGGTTGTTGGTCGGTCGGGCGACCCCGCTCGCGCCCTTTATCCCCATGGCGAGTATTGCCGCGTCGGGGATTGGCGTAAGGCGGTTGACCGTGACCGTTGTGATTGATTAGGCGATTCATGCGGCGATCCACTTCCTCGACCGCGTTCGCGCGCAGCCGGGTCACGCGGTTGCACAAGCCGGCAATCTCGCGATCCATTCGCTGTGAGCACATCTCGCGCAGTTCATCTTCGAGCCACTGGAGCCCATCGTCCGTTTGCGCGCCGCGCAGGCGCCGAACCACGTTGCGCAGCTCGGGTGGTTCGCCCGCCAGGTCGGCATCGGGTGATACCAGACGCTCGAACTCCGCTTCGATGCGATCCTCACGCCGACGTTCCAACTCGAGCAATACATGGTCGAGCACCGCGGTTTCGATCCGCACGTTTTCCGCCAGCAGTCGGCGTGCCGCGTTATAAATGCGGCGGCGCTGCTTGGGGTCCTGTTCGCATTCGGGCCAGGCTCGCCGGGCTCGTTGGATGCGTTGCAGGTTCTCGGCATGGCGGATGATGTTTCGACCGAGTTGCGGGTCGCGCCGGTAGATGCGGCGTAGTTGCCGCAGCCGCGGGGCGGCATCCTGAAGACGTTGCTCGAACGCCTCCGGGTCGCGCTGATAAAGCTGCTTCAGCGAACGATGGATTCCAGGAGCGCGTTTGCGAACAAAATTCACCAACTCCCGCCGCTCATCCGGCGTGAGCGGGCCCTCGTCCTCCGGCGATGGACGGAACAGGTTGGCACCGGGGAAGCGACCGAACTGCCAGCCCGGCCGACGCCCTCCGTCCCGCGGTGGGCCTGCTCGGTCGTCCCGTGGCCGATGACGACGTTCCATCTTCTGCTTCGGTTTCGCGGCCTGCCCACGCCCCTGCGCGGCTGCCGGCGACGGGAGGTATACCACCCACGCGAGCGGTCCCACGATCATCAGCAACAGCGACAAAGTTTTTCGAGCTTTACTCACGTTCGGTCTTCCACACGTTGCGACTACTGCTCTGTCAGCCATGGATCAAGGAGTGGCACGGGCGTCTCACACGTGTAAATCTCGGGCGAGATGCCCGAGCTACCCCTCAACTGAAGGTTGACAATACACTGCGTTAAGCTCCGATTATCCGCTCGAACGATTCCAGCGATTCTTCCAGGCTGTCGAACGGGTCGCCGGCGTCGCCGTTTTCCTCGCCGCCCGGCCCGAAATCCTCAAACAGCCAATCGTCCTCGAACAGCATCGTAAACTGCTGCCCCGATTCTCCCAGCGCGTCAACCCAGTCGGCGAAAACCGCGTCGGGATTGTCACCCAAATCAAACACCAATCTCGATGGTGCCGAGTCGCGTGGCAAGCTCAAGCCAACCGTCAGCAGCAGCGCGGCGGCGGCGCCGAGCCACGGCCGCAGCACGACGAAACGTCGCTGACGCCGTTGCAAACGCCGCGCCTCTACGCCGACGGCAAGCTTTATATCCGCGAGGCATTGAGAACGAAGCGCGGGTGCGCGGAGTTGCCCCGCCAACTCAGCTAGTTGTTGATCAATCTCGCGCTGTTGTCGCTCAAAATGCCGGTTCATCGCTTAAATCACCATAACTTATGCTACACACAGCCACACACGTTGGGTTGCATCAGCCGGTTTCAATCCTCTTCTATCAGCGTTTCCCGCAGGCGTTTCAGCGCCCGGTGGGCTCGTGCCAGGGCGGTTCCCAACGGGATATCGAGCAACTCGGCGATCTCGCGAAACGATAGCTCCGAAAAATGCCGGAGCAAAATGATCTCGCGATCCATCTCGGTCAACTCTTGCAGGGCCGCTCCGAGCCGCTGCTCGGATTCCTTCTTCAATAGCTCGCCGCCCGGGTCCGGCTGATTGACATCGGCCAACTCCGGCGTTCCGGGCCGGCCGTCGCGGCCCAGCCCGTCCAACGACAACGGATGCCCCCGGCGTTTGCCGCGGCGGGCGTGGTCGCGGGCGAGGTTGGCCGCGATGCGGAACAGCCACGATTCAAACTTCCCGTCGTGCTCGTACTCGCCGATCATCCGCACGACGCGAAGAAACGTCTCTTGCAGCAGGTCCTCGGCCGTCTCGCGCTCTCCAGTCAAGCGGTACAGTAGCCCGAAGACACGCGCGCTGTACAAATCGACCAGCTCGTGGAGCGCTTCCGGATCGCGCCGGCCGGCACGCCGGAGTAAGCGATCGAGGCCGGCTGGTTCCACATTCACCTCTCATCCAGGCCAAACGCATAACCCGTGCGAAGATTGCAGGATAACGGAAGTAGAGGCAGCGGCAACGGGCGAACCGCACTCAGTGCTCTGTCAGCCATGAAATGAATGGCGGTACGGGGATCTCGCTCGTGTGAATATCGGGCGAGACGCCCGAACCACCCCTCAATCAAAGGTTAACATGCCATCATTGGCCCCGGTGTCGATAAACGTGGTTCATCCGAACGGAGGGTTGGATCAGCGTGTAGGGTGCATCGACCGTGTCGGGATCGCGGCGTCAGCAGGCTCGGTTTGCTTCAAAATACCCACAGCGGGTAGACTCACAACCCGCGCCGCCAAGTTACTCACAATTGAGCCTCGCCGAGTGCCTGCGGGCTACTCGGCTCGGCAGTGACTAACGTCGGGGATGGTATCAGGGTGCGTCCCGGACGCACCATTCAATGTGCGCCTGGAATTGGTGCGTCCGCGACGCACGCTACGGCGAGGCTGCCGAACTCCCCGTCGGGCACGGAGACCGGATGCTATATTCTGATCCTCCGTCCAGTACGGAGACCGGGGCTGTCTTCCGGGGCCTGCCAGGGAAATAACGGGGCGGTGACGGCGATACGCATCCGTGTCACTCCAACGGGTCCCAGCCGTCCCGCTTCCAACGGGGCCGGCCGGCCGCCCACCGTTGAAAAACAACTCCTCCGCAAGCACTTGGCTACATCGCAACCGTCACCCATGAGCACGCCGCCACTGGTCGGTCGCTGTCGGTCTCGATACCATGCAGCATCGCGAGGACCATCGGCAATCTCTCAGGAGCACGCTTGGATGCGCATTCTCATCACCGGATCGAGTGGACAGATCGGTACCAACGTTGGCTTGGCGTTGCAGCAGCGCGGCGACGAGGTGTGGGGCATCGACAACCGAGCGAATACCTGGACCGACGCGCTGCCGACCGTCATCTGCGACCTGTCGAGTTGCACGCCGGGCGAGTTGCCGGTCGAGGGCAGGTTCGACGCGGTCCTGCACCTGGCGGCCCATGCCAAGGTTTTCGAGCTGGTCGAGCATCCGCTTCGGGCGATGGAAAACATGCGGATGTGCTTCAATACGCTCGAATACTGCCGGCAGAACGCAACTCCGATCATCTTCGGCAGCTCGCGCGAAGTCTACGGCGACATCCACCGTCACATTACGGAGGAATCCGAGGCGGACTTTGTCGTCGCGGAGAGCCCGTACAGCGCGTCGAAGATCGCCGGCGAGGCTTACATCTATTCGTACGCGGAGTGTTACGGCCTGCCGTGCCTGGTGTACCGGTTCAGCAATGTTTACGGGCGCTACGATTGTGACGTGGACCGTCTGGAGCGTGTGATTCCGCTGTTCATCGAGCGGATCGCCAACGAGCGGGAGATCGTCGTCTTCGGGCGAGAAAAGGTGCTGGACTTTACCTACGTGGACGATTGCGTGGACGGCGTCGTGCGCGGGATCGACGCGGTGGTCGCCGGCAAGGTGAAACGCGAGACGATCAACCTGGCCTGCGGGCAGGGATCCACACTGGTCGATCTGGTCAACCTGATCTCGCTGGCACTGCGGAAAAAGCCGCGGGCGACGTACGAACCGACGCGGGCCGGGGAGGTCACGCGCTACGTGGCCGATTTGGCCAAGGCCCGCGAGCTGCTCGGCTATCAGCCCCAGACGCCGCTGACCGGCGGCGTGCCCCTGTCGATCGAGTGGCAACGCTCGATCGGCGTACTGAAAGACGTCTGAGACGCGACCCCATCCGACGCGCGGAATGAATCGCAAGCCCGTTCAACTCTCGGCCTTTCGCCGGCTCCTGACGCCGCTGTCGGTGCTTTACGGTCTGGTGATCCGCTTTCGCAATCTTCGCTACGACCATCGAGCCGCTGCGTCACGCCGCGTCGATCTGCCGGTCATCAGCATCGGCAACATCACCGTTGGAGGTACCGGCAAGACGCCGATCGTGATGGAGACTGTTCGCCGATTGCGGGAACTCGGCCGTCGGCCGGCGATTCTCACGCGCGGCTACGGCGCCGCGGCGGGGGAAACGTCGGACGAGGTGCTGGAGTTCTCGCAAGCTCTGCCGAATGTTCCGGTCGTGGTCGATCCGGATCGGGTGGCCGGCGCGGAGACGGCGCGGGTGGAATTCGGGGCGGATTGTCTGGTATTAGACGACGGTTTTCAGCATCGCCGACTGCGGCGCGACCTCGACGTCGTGGTGATCGACGCGCTCGATCCATGGGGCGGGGGATGGGTGTTGCCGGCTGGTCGGCTACGCGAACCGCTCGGGAGTCTACGACGCGGGCATCTGTTCGTGATCTCGCGCACGAATCAGGTTGAGGCATCGCGGATCGAGGACATCGAAAGCATTTTGGATGAACGTGTGCCGGATGCGGCAGTCCTACACGCGACGGTCGAGCCGGAAACGGTCGTTTATTCGGATGAGCGGGTCGAAGACGCCGGTGCCTTGGCGTATCACAACGTGCTCCCAATCTGCGGGATCGGGAATCCGGCGACGTTCTTCGGCTGTGTGGAGCAGTTGGCGGGGCGAGTCTGCGGCGGGCTCGTTTTTCGGGACCACCAGCATTACGGTCCCCGGCAAGTACGCAAGATTGTCGGCGTCGCCCGGCATCGCGGGGCCGATCTGGTGGTGACAACACGCAAGGATTGGGTCAAACTAGCACCGGTCTGGTCGCATCACGCCGACAAGGACGCCCCGGAACTGGCCCGACTCGACGTTCGGCTGGAGTTGCGGGACGCCGCCGGCGTGTTCGACGACAGACTGCGGCGTGTTCTGGAGAAACGCGTGTGAATGAGAGGAAGGACCCTCCGCAACTCGATTTCTCGCGTCTGAAGCTGAAGTCGCGGCAGCAGCGCGAGCATAAGGTGGATATTTCGGCGCTCGGTCGGACGGCGGATAAGGGTTGCTCGTTTGCCGAGTGGTTCGACGCGCTGCCGGACTTTCTTGGTGCGCGGGAATTACGCCGTACGGTGGACGCGGTCGTCGCGGCGCGCCGGGCCGAGCGGCCGGTGGTCTTCGCGTTCGGCGGACACGTGATCAAGACGGGGTGTTCGCCGCCGGTCGTCGACCTGATCGAGCGGGGCGTGATTACCGCGATTGCCACGAACGGCTCGGTTCCGATCCACGATCTTGAGTTGGCCGAGACCGGGACGACGAGCGAGGAAGTCGGCGACACAATTCGCGACGGCAGCTTCGGGATGGTGCGCGAGACCTGCGAGCGGATGAACGAGGCGGCCAGGCGCGGTGCCGACGGGCGCGGCCTCGGGCGGGCGCTGGGCGAGCTGCTCAACGCCGGCGACGCGCCGCACAAGCATTTCAGCGTTTTTGCCGCCGCCGCTCGTGCGGGTATTCCCGCCACGGTTCACGTCGCGATCGGGACGGACACGGTACACGTGCATCCGGAAGTGGACGGGGCCGCGCTGGGCGCCGCCACGCTGGCGGATTTTCACACGATCTGCGCCGTGGTGGCGCGGCTCGGCGCCGCTCGGCCGAACCGGGCCGGGGGTGTTTGGCTGAACGTCGGTTCGGCGGTGGTCTTGCCGGAGGTTTTTCTCAAGGCTGTTTCCGTGGCCCGCAACCTGGGTCACAGTCTGGAGGGGATGCACACGGCGAATTTCGACATGCTGCGTCACTACCGTCCGACGCAAAACGTGATTTCGCGCCCCGTACAGCCCGGGCACGGACACGCCGTCATCGGACACCACGAACTTCTCCTGCCGCTCTTACGACAGGCGGTGCTCGAGCGGCTGGAGTCCTGACTGCCGGGCGGTGTCTCGAAGGGAAGGCCCACGATGCCAAAAGACGAGCGACCCGCCGACGGAGAAAGCCGGCTGGACGTAAAGGAAACTGCCGGGGTTGAGGACAAGTCGAACCCGGCCCGGCTTCCCGCGGACGTCACCCACACGTTCGAGCGTATGGAAAAGCTGCTCGCTCAGATTCGCGGGACGCTCGATGCCGCCGCCCGCGAGGGGGAGCATCGGGAATTATCGTATGGCCGGCTGGTCGGCGGTGTGCTTCAGGTGGTCGTCGCCGGCCTGGTGGCCATGGCGCTGCTCGATTGGCTACTCCAGGGGGTGGTCAATTCGCTTTTTGTAAAGCTGGCTTTCGCCGGTGTGTTGCAGCTTTCAGCCCTGACGGCGTTCGTCGTTTCGCGCAAAGGCTCATAGTCGCTCCTGGTGGGAAAGTGCTTACCGCGTCGGTTTCGTAACCGGGGCGCTTTTGCCAGCCCTGGAAGGGCGATAGTCAATAGCCGAGGGCGTCAGCCCTCGGAGTGCGAGCGACGGGTCTAATCAGCCCCGCGGGGGCGACAGTTAATAGCCGGGGGCGTAAGCCCCCGGAACGCATGCACACGACAAACGCAGCCCCGCAGGGGCGACAGAAATCCGTGGCGATCGAGCCTTTCTGTCGCCCCTCCGGGGCTTTCCGTCACGGGGGACGACTTCCGGGGGCTGGCGCCCCCGGCTATTAACTGCCGCCCCTTCTATGAGTAACGGTCGCCTGTCAAGTCGATATGTGTTTCTCCCAGAGAGCGTCCAACGTCGAAGCGGTTCATTCTTCTATAGCGGCTCGTACAGGCCGATGATGGTGTCGGAGGCCACGGCGGCATATTCTGC
>JAUWNI010000133.1 GCA_030612705.1 Phycisphaerae bacterium
GGGGGGTGCGGCCCCCCGCGCCACACCGCGCGCGGCCCGCGGCGCTGGCCCCGGCGGTGGCCCCGGCCCCCGGCCGGGGGGGGCGCCGGCCGCTACATGGGTGGGCCCGGCCGCAACATTTCGGGGGGTGGATCGAGATGAGTCTGCTGGCAAGCGTGACCGAGCAGCAGTACAGCACGCCGGAGTTAGCGGGCCTGCCGGAAGGCTGGTGGCGTCTGCTGGGCTTGCTGCTGTTGGTTGGGCTGGGTTATGCGGTTTTCTGGCTTTATCGTCGGGAGGCCCGCGTCGGCGCCCCGCTGCGTTTGCGAGTCGGGTTGGGTTGTGTGCGCAGCGTTGTGATTTTGCTGCTTGCGATTGTCTGGCTCGAACCGGTGATCGCGACGTACACGATTCGGACGATTACCGCCGGCGTCGTTGTTCTGACGGATGTATCCGCGAGCATGTCGATTGTTGATGCCGATGCGGACATGCCGCGCAAAACCCGCATCGAGCGCGTCGCACGGCTGCTGGAAGCCGACGAGCACGCGTGGCTGAAGCGGCTCGCCGAGCGGAACGATCTACTGACGTACACGTTTGGCGAGCAGACCGCGCGCCGACCTTTGTCGTGGGATAAGACGGAATCGGTCGACCCGGCGGAACCTGTTGTTGTTGAAGATGCGCCACCGCTGGCGGCGGTGCAGAATCGCACCGATCTCGGCCAGGCGCTGACGACCGTACTGACCGACGTGGGCGAAAGCCCGGTCGCGGGGATCATCGTGATCTCCGACGGGATCTTCAATCAGGGGATGTCGGCTAGCGATGTGGCCGCATACGCCCAGCGTTTCAAGGCGCCCGTCCACACGGTGGGCGTCGGGTCGCCGCGTGAGCCGCCCAATCTACGGATCACGGATTTTGCCGCCCCGGCGACGATCGCCAAGGGCGACCCGTTCGAAGTACTGGTAGAAGCCGCCGCGTCGGGTATTGAGCAAATGCCGGTGCAACTCGAGCTGACCGCGCGGAGGGTTGGTGCCGAGACGGAGGGCGAACACGTCATCGCGACGCGCGTAATATCGATTGGCGGCGACCAGACCCGCGCCGAGACCCGTTTCAAACTGAACGCCGAAGTGGCCGGCGAGTTTATGTACGGGGCTCGGCTGGCGGCGGTCCCGGATGAAGCGGTCGAATCGGACAACCGCGGCGAGGCTCCGGTGCTCGTGCTGGATGAGCGCTTGCGCGTGTTGCTCATTGCCGGTCGCCCGTCGTACGAATACCGCTACGTCACCCGCCTGCTCGAACGCGATAAGACGATTGACCTGAGCTGCTGGTTGCAATCGGCGGACACGCGGGCCGTCCGCGACGGCAATACCGTCATTACCGAATTGCCGCGACGCCCCGAGGATATCTATGAATATGATGTCCTGCTATTGCTCGATCCAAACCCGCGCGAGCTCGATTCGGCCTGGGCGATTACGGTTCGGCGATTGGTGGACGAGTTCGGCGGCGGCGTCTTTTTGCAGGCCGGGCCACACTTCTCCAGCCGCTTTTTACGCGACCCGCGCCTCGAAGAGCTCATCGCAATTCTGCCGGTGATTCCCGATCCCGACGCCGACGTGCGGCTCAGCGAGCAGGGCGCGTGGCGAACGCGTGCGTATCCGATTCGCATCCCGGACGAATCGCGGGCTCACCCGCTTTTACGGATGCACGCCGAGGCTGACGCAAATAGCGAAATTTGGGAGTCTTTGCCGGGGGTGTGGTGGTATTTGCCTGTTTTACGCGAAAAGCCGCTGGCCGCGGTGTTGTTGCGACACGGCAGCGCGGCGTACGCGACACGTTACGGACAGCCGGTCTTGCTCGCCGCCCAGCCGTTCGGAGCCGGAAGAACCGTCTTTTTAGCGTTTGAAAACACGTGGCGTTGGCGGAGCACGGGCGAACAGTACTTCAACTGCTTCTGGGTTCAGCTCGTGCGCTACCTCGCCCAGCCACGCCGCGAGGGTCTTAGCAAGCGCGGCACGATCGTGCTCGATCGGGAAACGATCCGCCCCGGCGATTACGTCAAGATCGAGGCGCGCGTGCTCGACGAGACGTTCGTTCCCTGGCACGAATCCGAAGTCGCGGCGCGGGTCGAGTTACCCGGCGGTGATGTACGTTCGTTGACGTTGAAAGCGATTCCCGCGCGAGCCGGATGGTTCGCCGGTCGCTTGGCGATCGATTGGACCGGCCCGGCAATCATCCGCGTACCGTTGCCGGGAGACACGGGCGACGAGGAGATGCTCAGTAAGCACATTCAAGTCGCAGGTTCGGATGTCGAGTTGTGCTCGCTGGCGCTTCGTGTCGAGCCGTTGATGAAGCTCGCGGAGCAGACCGGCGCGACGTACGTTGCGTTGGATGAGGCCGCCGGGTTGCCCGACTTGATCGAGAATGCCAGCCAAGTCAAGACAACGCGTGGCGTCGACCAGCCGTTGTGGGACAAGACCTGGGTGATGGCGTTAATCGCCGTCTTGCTCGGTGTCGAGTGGGTATTGCGCAGGAGGCATCATCTGCTGTGAGCGCTGAACCGGTAGACAGCTTGCAGGCGCGGCTTGAGTGGCGCATCTTTTCGCCGCTGGCACAACTGCGAGGGCGCGGCCGGCTTTATCTGGCGCTGGACGGGGTGGTAATTGTGTATTTGGCGTTGTTGGGCGGGGGTCTGGCGCAGTTGCTGCTCGATTGGGGGTTGAAACTCGGAGTCGATCAGCGCGCGTTGCTTAGCGCGTTCATCACGGCATTCTGGCTGTGGATGCTTTATCGCCGATTGCTGAATCCGCTGATGCGGACGATCGTTACGGCCGGCAGGGGCGCCGGCCGCTACACGGCGGGCACGGAGACCCGCCGCTACAGCTCGTTGTCCGATCGGTCGTTGGCCTTGGCGGTCGACCGGGCGCATCCAGAGTTGCACGATCAGATAGCGGCGGCGGTGCAGTTTGCTCGCGGTCAAGTGGGGGCCGCCGAGGTTAATTCTCCGCAGTTGGTCCGGGCGGTGATGGACGACGCGTGCGAAGCGGCGTCCGACGTGCATTTCATGGCGGTACTGAACCATCGGCGGGCTCGGCAGCGCGTTGCCGAGTTGGCCGGCTTGTTACTGGCGACCGGGGTTGCCATGGCCGTGATGTCCGACCTGGCGGGTACGTGGTTTCGTCGCAACTGGCTCTTGCGGGAGGTTCCCTGGCCGCAGCAGACATACATCACGCCGATCGGTTTTGACGAGAATGGCCATCGGCGCGTGCCGCGCGGCGACGAGCTGGAAATCGCGGCGACGAACACGGGCCGCGTGCCAAACTCGGTGGAGCTGCGCTGGTCGACCGATTCGGGCCGGGACGGGAGCGAGCCGATGACACTGGTCGGCGTCAGCCGCTGGGAGGTGTCGCTGGGTTTGCTGAGTGAGGACGTCGTCTTTCGCATCGTGGGCGGCGACGAGCGGACGCGCGAGTATGTGGTCAAAGCGGTGGATCGGCCGCGCGTCGTGCGCACCAGCGCCCGGATCACTCCGCCGGCCTATATCGGCCTCGAAGCGCTGACCATTGAACAGCAGACCGTGCTCGAAATGCTCACAGGCTCGGCGTTGGACATTGATGCGGAACTGAATCAGCCGGTCGAGTCGGCCCGCTTCGTGGGGACGGCCGGCGAAGTGGCCACGTGCCGGCGTATGGGACCGAAACGTGTTCGTGTGACATGGGAATTGCCGGTTTCCGGGTCTTATTCCTTTGAACTGGTCGATCGCGACGGCTGGACCAATCGCCAACCCGTGCGTTACACGCTCAACGTAGTGCCCGACTTGCCGCCGGTGGTGCACCTGGAGTTGCCGGACGTGGGCAAGAGCATCACGCCGACGGCCGAGTTGCCGGTCGAGCTGTCATTCGAAGACACCTATGGTTTGAGTGGCGTTGCGTTGCTGGTACAACGCGGGGACGATCCGCCGTTCGACGTGGTACTAGATGGATTCGAGCCTGGTCGGCGTGAGTTTATTGTGGAGCCGACTCTGGCGGTCGGGTCGTTCGGCGTCACGCCTGGTGACCGGGTGCGTGTCTGGGCCGAGGCGCGCGACGAGGATCCGCGGGGTCCCAACGTTGGTCGGTCGGAGCCGGTCGAGCTGCGGGTAGTCACGCCGACCGATTTCCTGGCGGAGCTAGCCGGCCGCGAGCTTGAGTTGCGGCGAGAGTTTGAGCGTTTGATCAGCGTGCAACGCGGGCTGACGGACGCTTTGGAGCGTTTCTTGCCGGAGCTTTCCGAGGACGGGGTCCCCCCGGCAGCGCTTGGCCAGCGTTTGGCCGGATTGGCCCGGCGGCAGGACGCCGACGCGAAAAAATGCCTCGACATTTCTTGCCGTTTTGAGCAAATGTTGCATGAGATGCGAATAAACAAGGTGGCCCGTACCGGGGACGAACGTCGCATCGGCGAGCGGATCGTCGCGCCGCTCGAAAAGCTCGGCGCCGGGGCGATGCCGGAGGTGTCGACGGCCATCGCCGACTTGCGGCGTCAGATAAATCGCGATGTGATCGAGGCTTTACCGAGGTGGCAGGCCAACATTCTCCGCAAGATGCGCGAGATCCTGGCGAACATGCTCGAATGGGAGGGGTATCGCGAGGCGGTGGCCCTGCTTCAGGAAATCATCGACGCGCAGACCGAAGTACGAACCGAAACCATCGAGGCGCTCCAGCGGCAGTTGGAGGATATCCTGGGGCTTGAAGAGCCGCTTGAAGACGAGCCGCGCGACGTGCCGAAACCATAGTATATACTGAGTGCAATGCGATCGAACCGGCAAAATCCGAAGCTGCCGCCAAGCGTGCTGATCGGACTGATCATCGCGCTGTGGGCGGCTCCCCACTCGGCGTGGGGACAAACGTCGCCGGACGCGGAGAACGAGGCCGAAGTCAAGGCGAGCCGGCCGTCACTCTCGGAGCGACAGCGTGTGGTTCGCGACCGCGTCCAGCGCCTCGAGAGCAGCATGTTGAAGCTGTCGCGCCTGCTCGCCGAGCGCGAGCCCGAGAAGGCCGAACGTTTGCGCGACGCGCTCAAGTACGCCGGCAGCCGCCGCATCAAGGCCCGCTTCGAGGAACTAACCGAGTTGCTGGAAACAGATCGGCTCAGCGAGGCGGATCGACAGCAGGAATTGCTGCTGGCTGATCTCGACGCGCTGCTGGTGTTGCTGACCAGCTCACTCAACGAGGTCGAGCGCCGCAGGGCGGAACGCCAACGGCTCGAAGCCCTCAAACGAACGATCCGCACATTGCTGGACGAGCAGACGCAGATCCTCTATCGCACACAGCACGTCGAACAGCAAGTGGAGCAGGCAGATGATGTGTCGAAGGATGTCGCCGAGATGCTGCGCCAACTCGAACGGCTCCAGCGCGACGCACAGCACCAGGCCGACGAATTGCAGCGCGATATGCAAAAACCCGATCGGCGGAAGCGAGCCACACCCGGCTCGCCGCAAATCGGCCGCGCCGCCGAGAACATGCAACGGGCGGCGGACGCGCTCGGCGAGAGTCAACCTGGCGAGGCCAAGCAGGAGCAGCAGGATGCGCTCGAACAGTTGCGGCAGGCGCTCGACGAGCTCGATGACGCCTTGCGGCAGGTGCGCCGCGAAGAGAGCGAAGAGACGCTCGCCGCCCTCGAAGCGCGGTTACGAAGTATGCTGACGCGTGAGCAGCGCGTGTATGCGGCGGCGGTTGCGCTGGATGAAAAGGGCGTGGATAACTGGACGCGCGTCGATCGGCTGCATCTGGCCGAGTCGGCCGAGACGCAACACGGAGTACATGACGATTGCCGGGGAACGCTGCGTATCCTGGTCGACGAGGGCACGACCGTGATCGTGCCGGAGCTAATGCGACAAATGGCGGCCGACATGGCCGACGTAGCCACTCGGCTCGATCGCTCCGACACTTCACCCGCAACACGGCGTGTGCTGGCGGATATCATTGCGCTGCTGGAGGAAATCTTGAATGCCGTCGAGCGAAAGCGCGAAGAGGACGCGCGCCTGGAACAACAAGGCGGACAGCAGTCCGGCGATCGGCCGCGAGCTTTGTTGCCCGGTTCGGCCGAGCTGAAATTGCTGCGTAGTTCGCAACAGCGGCTCAACGAACGCACGCTCGAATTGGCCGTGTTGCCGGACGCGCTCGACGGCGATCAAGCACGAACGATGCAGCGGCTTTCGCAACGGCAACGCCGCCTCGCCGAGCTGGCACGCCGCATGAATGAGAGGAAGTGAGCCGTGTGCGATCGTGGCGAATCGAAGCGTAATTCGTGTTCCCCACCGCTGAAGCGATGGGCCACCCTCCATGCTTGCGGGTTTGTTTTCGTCATGTTTGCGTGCGGCGCGCTCGCGTTTGCACAAAATCCCGATGTGAAGTCGGGTCGCGTCGAACAGCTTAACCAGGCGTTCCTGCGACACGTCCGCGCCCTCGGCAACGAGCACGCCATCGCGGTGACCACTATCGTCGAAGGTTGGGAGAAGACGTACCGCGGTCGGCTTGCCGAGAGCTTTGTGCCCGACGCGTTAGCCGTGTTATATCCGGCCTATCGCGAAGCGCTTCGGGCCTTCGACGAAGACCGTGTGGCGGACGTGGTACGCCTGCTCGAACCGCTGCGCGGCCACGACGATCCGTTCCTCGCCGCTAACGCGGACTATTTCCACATCCGCGCCCTGGTGGCGTTGGGTCGCTACGAAGAGATCGAGGCGGCGCTCGCCTCGATTGACGCGCGGAAAGACGACTACGCCGCGCATACGCCTTACGCGCCGCACCTGTGGTTCATCAAGGGTTTCTGCGAGGCTCGCAATCTGCGTTTCGAGCAGGCGACCCGCTCGCTCGAAGCCCTGGAATCACAATTCGATGACCTGCCGGAAGCGGTACGCGTCGGCGCCGCCCAACTCCTGCTCGAAATTCAGCGGCGCGAGCACGGCACGCTCGGCGAGGTCGCCACGATGATGGATTACGTCGCCGATCGACTCAAGACGGCCGACCACACCGAGCGCGTCCAGAAGCGGCAGCGGCAGATCATCGCGCTGCTCGACAGGTTGATCGAGCAACAAGAGCAGCAGGAACAGCGGGGTGGCGGCAACTGTCCCCGCGGCGGCAAGAATCAACGGCCGCCGCAACGGGCTCAGCAAAATCCGAAACAGGAATCGGACGCCCCGGGCGGCGCCGGACAAGTGGGCGACCTGCACGCCGCCCCGCGAGCAGATCCGGGCGAGGCCTGGGGCAAGTTGCCGCCGGCCGAGCGCGAGAAAATACTCCAGTCCATTCGCGAAAAATTCCCGTCGCGTTACCGGCAACTGGTCGAGCAGTACTACCGCGCGCTGGCGGATGAGAAGTGAATAGCGAATTCGGAATTAAGAATAGCGAATTGTCTGGTATCGAACTTTTCGCCGCATACGGTACGTTGTTCTGATGGTGATGACGTATTCAATTCGAATCGCGTTCCTGGTTTTGCTAGCCGTGCCGGTTGGTCCGCGCGCTTTGGCGATCGAGCTTGAAATTACCGGGCTGGACGGCAAGGCGCTGCGCGGGCAGCTCGTACAGGTTTCGCCTGAGATTATTCTCGCGTCCTCCGACGGCGAGACGGCGCTGACCTGGTCGGATGTGCTGGTGCTGCGGCCGCTCGATGTTAAGCCGCCAACCGCGAAGCTTGCGCCGAGCTATCCCTTGCGGTTTGAGCTTGCCGACGGCTCTATCTTCAACGGCCGCGTCGATGGCGCTACGGAGCGCGGCTTTTCCGTGGAGTTCCAGTCCGGCCGACATTGTCAGCTTGAACCGGCGCTCCTGCGAGCGATTTATTCGACGTCGGCGAGTGCGGCGGCGCAAGCCAAGCTCGTAGAGATATCCGCTGATGGGAATCGTTCCGAGGACATCGCAATCGTCGAGCGCGGCCGCAAGTTGATCGAGCTGCGCGGAGCGGTGAGCCGGATCGACGCGCGGCGGGTCCTGTTTGCCTGGAAAGAGCGCGAGCTGTCGCTGCCGTGGGAGCGCGTCGCCGGTGTGAGTTTCGCCCGCCCGACGGCGCGTCGCGCGAGCTGCACGGTGCGGCTGCGCGACGGCGACGTATTCAGCGGCCGCGTAATCGCCGGCGACGACACCACCATCACGCTCCAGTCCGGCATTTTCGAGCGCCTCGAACTGGAATGGTCGCGCATCGAGCGAATCGAATGCCGCAGTCGGCGGCTGACGTTTCTCTCCGATCTCGTCCCGTTGCGTTACGAGTTTACGCCATTCTTTCTCAAGCAGTGGAATTATGCCCGCGACAAAACGTTGACGGGCCGGCCGATCCGTCTCGCGGGTCGGCGGCACGCCAAGGGCGTCACGATGCACGGCCGGTCATCGTTGGTTTATTCCCTCGACGGGCAGTGTCGACAGTTCGCCGCCCTGGTCGGCATCGTCGACGAGATGGCCGACCGCGGCGACGTCACGCTCGCCGTCCTCGGCGATAGCCGCATCCTCTGGCAAGCAGCCAACGTGCGCGGTGGAGAGCCGCCACGCGAAGTGCTCGTGAACATAACCGGCGTTCGGGAACTCTCGTTGCACGTGGATTTCGGCGAGGGGCTCGACCTGTCCGATCACGTATGCTGGGCCGACGCGCGGCTGATTCGATAAATGAAGGAATTGCGAATAGCGAATTAAGAATATCGAATGAAGATACCGGCCACGAAAGATGGATTGCGGCAAGCGGTTTGCACATTTCTGTTGCTTATTTACGTAAGTGCGATCGTTGGAATACTCTTTTCGGTATCGAGAAGTGTAGCGGCCGGCGCCTCGCCGGCCGTAGTCGCAAATGATGATGTAAACTCCGCACTCGCGGCCGTGCGGGCGGATGAAGCGCGGCGGGTCGAGGTCTTCTCTCACGCCGCCAAGGCCGTCGTCTGTATCTTCGGCGATCGGCAGCGCGGCGGCGGCGGGAGCGGCGTCGTCATCGACGCCGAAGGCTACGGCCTGACCAACTATCACGTCGTCCAGCCCTTCATCAAAACCCGCCGCGGCTTCGGTGGACTATCCGACGGCCGACTATATCCGCTGAAAGTGCTCGGCATCGACCCCGGCGGCGACATCGCCATGTTCAAGCTCGAAGGAAAAGATCGCTTCGACTTCGCCCCGCTCGGAGATTCCGACACGCTGCGCGTTGGCCAGCGGGTTGCCGCCATGGGTAACCCCTTCGTCCTAGCCGAGGACAACTCGCCGTCGATCTCGCTCGGCATCATCAGCGGGCTGCACCGCTACCAGAAAGGTCAGGGCAACCTGCTCGAATACGCCGACTGCATCCAGGTTTCCACCTCGATCAACCCGGGCAACTCCGGGGGGCCGTTGTTCGATATGGAAGGCCGCGTGATCGGCATCAACGGCCGGGCATCGTTCGAACAGCGCGGCCGCGTCAACGTCGGCCTCGGCTATGCCGTCAGCATCAACCAGATCAAGCGTTTCATGCCGGGTCTCGGGGCGGGGCGATTGCTCGAACACGGCACGCTCGGCGCGACGGTCCGCGCGACGGGCGGTGACCTGATCGTCAGCGCGATCCAGGCTTTCTCACCGGCCGAGAAAGCCAGCGTGCAACTCGGCGACGAACTGCTCGAAGTCGCCGGTCGCCGCGTGAACACGCCCAACGATTACAACAACATCATGGCAACGTTGCCGGCGAACTGGCCGGTGACGCTGAGGCTCAGCAGTAACGGCCGGCTGCTCGAAGTCACCGCCCGGCTCGAACGGCTGCCGCTACGGATGCCGCTATACGTCCTGGATCTGGAACACAACCACGCCGAGTTGGCGAAGGTCCTGGATCGCAGCGCGCGGCACACGCGCATGCAACTCAACCAGACATTCTCAAAAGTGACGTTTAGTGCTCGGATTCGGTCCGAAGATAGCAAAGCCGAACGAGCAGTTATATTGACCGTGTTACCAAACAACGACAGGAGCGGAGAAGGAGTTTCGCGGGACGACACTTCGGCGACCGAACCCGAAACTCCGATCGCATCGGACGACCCGTTCGTGACCCGTATCCGCGGCGAGTGGCGGGAACTCGCCTTGCCGCTGCTCGCCGATCCGAAGATCGATCTGCGCTGGGAATTGCTTGCCGGCGACGAGGTCGGCGGACGCATCGTTAATGTCATCGAATGCCGCTTCGATGTGGATCGCCGCGCGCGATGGAAATTCGATTGGCAAACCTACGATCTCTTGCAAGTGACGATCGGCGATCAAGAACAGCCCGAAGCTGTTGTATGGTCACCGACCATGCCGGAGCAGATCGGACAGTTCGTCTGGCCGCGCAAATGGACGCGCCGAACGCGGGTCGGCGATGAGGTCGTCATCGAAATCGAGTCGATCACGCCCGTCTCCGCCGTGCCGGACGAGATGTCGAAAGTGAAGTCGCCAGGGGAGGACATGGAATGAACGTCTTCCACGGCCTAGTGTTCCGTCACACATCAATTGATGGGTGGGTGGCCCATGGCTTTAGCCGTGGGGGACACGAATCGAAGCCCTATTCGTGTCCCCCACCTCTAAAGAGGTGGGCCACCCAATCAACGATGATCCATCGGATCAACTGTGGCAGAGCACTAGTCGCTGTTGCGGCACTGCTGCTGGTCTTGCCGGGTGCCGTGGCATGGCAGGACAGCCCCGGTGGACCGTTTGCCGACGCGATCAACGCCGCTCGCAAGCGCGTCGTCAAGCTCTATGGCGGCGGGTTTGGACGCGAGCGCGGCTACGGCAGCGGCGTGCTCGTCTCGGCCGACGGACAGATCGTGACGACGCTTTCCGTTCTGCTCGAAAGCCCGGCGTTGCGCGCGGTGCTTGCCGACGGCCGGCGCTTTCCCGTACGGATCATCAAACGCGACGAGGTGCGACAACTCGCCCTGCTGCAAATCGAAGCTTATGAAACGGTGTTTGATGGCCGAGACGGAACCCCGCCGCTGTACTTCTTTGAGCTGGGCGGCAGCGATCATCTCAAGACGGGTGACTGGCTCATCGCGGCCGCCAATCCGTTCAAGGTCGCCGACGGACCGGAGCCGATCTCCGTTGCGGTGGGCGTGCTTGCCGGGCGGGCCGATCTCGCCGCCCGGCGTCACAAGCAGGATTTTGCGTACGAGGGTCCGGTGCTAATCACCGACATCATCGTAGCGACTCCCGGCTCGGCCGGCGGGGCGCTGGTCGATGCCGAGGGCCGATTCGTGGGTTTGATCGGCAAGGCGGTCATCAGTACACGGACGAATACCTGGATGAACTACGCGCTGCCGAGCGAGCAAATCGCGGAGTTTGTCAACGACACGGGTGTAGCGCGGGAACCGGAAGAGACGATCGAGGAAGCAGCGTCGGGCGATG
Organism: Phycisphaerae bacterium; assembly: GCA_030612705.1. Lineage (GTDB taxonomy): Bacteria > Planctomycetota > Phycisphaerae > UBA1845 > Fen-1342 > JALSRY01. The sequence continues at coordinate 11,316 of JAUWNI010000133.1, forward strand.
GCGCGCGACCTGATCTGGGTATCCGGCTCTTCGACGTCGGCGGTCGCGGCCGACCGGCGTACGTCGAGCGCGTCCGTCCGGACTCGCCCGCCCGCGACGCCGACATTCGTCCGAACGATTTGATCATCTTGCTTGGCGGTGAATCGATCGGCACCTGCGAAGACTTTTACAACGCGCGAGACCGCCTCCGCGTCGGCCAACAAATCGAGGTCGTCATCAAGCGCGGCGACGAGTTAAAGTCGCTCGAACTCACGGTAGGGGAGCGCGAATGATGAGCGCGGACAACAAACCCGGAAAGCGGTCGCAAGCGACCCCTTCGTGGCTAGGAGCACCTGGCAAGACGCGTAGTGAAGAGCCGCGGGCTTCAGCCCGCGCGGCGCCGCGCCGACTGAAGTACGCAGTTATTTAGGTTTTTTTGAATATTATTTATAATTTTTTTT
>JAUWNI010000095.1 GCA_030612705.1 Phycisphaerae bacterium
TGCGGGAAATCCGCACGTCCGGTTTGACGAGCGGGATGTGGAAACGGAACGGCAACCGCCGCCACCGCGCCACATCTCGACTCTACCCGCAGAGCACGCAGAGATCGCAGAGACGTGATAGAAAAGAGGTTAGCGAAGCCGACGCAGAAGGACAGGTGATGCACTCTGTCAAAACAAAACGCACTCGGATTCTGCCACAACTTCTGTCTCTACAACACTCTGCGCTCTCCGCGCTCTCCGCGGTAAGAATAGTCCGGACTATTGGGTTTCTTTGGGCCTCGGGAATGAGCCGAGCACCGTGAGGTTTCCACAGAGCCGACGGGTGTCGGCCAAAGCGCGGACCAGCGGGTCGTCGGTCGCGTGCGCTTCGGCTTCCACAAAGAAGCAGTATTCGCGCGCACTCAACCGACTCGGCCGCGATGTGATCATGCTGAGGTTCACCTGCTCGCGTCGGAACACGTTAAGCACGTCGACCAGCGCGCCGGCCCGATCGGGAACAGTGAAAACGATCGCGGTCTTGTCGTCGCCGGTACGGCGGGCCGACTCGTGGCCGAGCACGTAGAACCGCGTGACATTATTCGGATCGTCCTCAATGCTGGCGACCTGGACTGGAAGGTTGTGCAATTCAGCCGCCAGCGTGCTACCAATCGCAGCCGCCTCTTCGTCCTCTGCCGCCAGTTCGGCCGCCTTGCTAGTGCTGGCGACCGGGACGGTTTTGGAGAGCAGGCCGGTCTCCTGGAGCCAATGCCGGCACTGGTTGAAGACCTCGGGCTTGGAGTAGATGCGCTCGATCTGTCCAAGCGGGCGACGCGCGAGCAGATTGTGATGAATGCGGCAACTGATCTCGGCGCACACGCGCACGGTACTATTGATCAGCTTGTCGAGCGTATCGATCACACCGCCGCCGAGCGAATTCTCGAGTGGCACGACGGCAAAGTCGGCATGACCACGCTCGACTTCGCTGAAGGCCGCCGCGATATCGCCTACCGGCTCATATGCCACGGAGGCTCCAAACTTCGCGGCAGCGGCTAGATGCGAGTAGCTGCCCATCGGACCGAGAAAGGTGATTCGAAGCGTTCGCTCAAGCGCAAACGAGCCGCTCATGATTTCTCGATAGACGGCCAGGAGCACCGAATCTGGTAAGGGGCCGGGGTTTTCACGTCGCAGACGCGTGAGAATTTCACTCTCCCGGTCCGAAGCGTAAATTGGCGTTCCATCCGCCATCTTCAGCCGCCCGATTTGTCGCGCGAGGCGGGCACGCTCGTTCATGTGCCGCAGTATTTCCGCGTCGATGGCATCCACGCGAAGTCGCGCCTCGGCGAGGTCTATCGGCGTTTCGTCTGGTGCTTTTGCCTTCCTATCCACGAGCCACCCAGATCTAGAAACCGTGAATCACTCAGGTACGCCGTCCCACCTCGGCCACGCTACCCGCCATTCTTCTATCGGCGAATAAGAAAGGATTGCCCCACCCATTTGCAACGCAACGAGTGGAGCGCTCCAGAACCACGAACCTGAATTGATGATTGTCTCCGCGGCTTTACGATCCCCGTGGCCGGCTCTTGTCCGGATACTCCGGCGGACCGGGCAGCTTGATCGGATTCTGTTTGAGCGCGTTCATTACGTTTTCGATTGACGCGTCGAGTTGGGCGTCTTTGCCGCGCAGCACGTCGCCGGGCATGTTCTGGACTTCGATGTCGGGGATGACGCCGACGCCCTCGATCAGCCACTTGTTGTCGAGTCCGTAGAGGCCGAACTGTGGCGGGGTGACCCCGCCGCCGTCGATGAGATTCTGATGCGGCTCCATGCCGATCGAGCCGCCCCAGGTCCGCACGCCGATGACCGGGGCCATTTCCTTGATCTTGACGGCCTCGGCGAACATCTCGCCGTTGGAGCCGGTGTCCTCGTTGATCAGCACGACCCATGGTCCTTCGAAGACGCGTTCGGGATCGCGGAGCGGCTTGCCCTCGCGTGGCTGGGTCATGCCCCAGATTTTTCGTTCGATCCGGTCGAGGATCATGTCGCCGGTGAACCCGCCGCCGTTGTAACGCAAGTCGACGATGAAGGCCTTTTTATAGTAAAGCGGGTGCCAGACCTTGGCGAACTCGATCAGGCCGCCGGTGCCCATGTCGGGGATGTGGACGTAGCCGATCCGTCCGCCGGTCATCTTGTCGACGTAGGCGCGGTTGCCGTCGATCCACTCGCGATAGCGGATCCCGCGCACGCTGCTAATCGTGCGCAGGCGGTACGTTTCGGCACCATCGGGTGAAGGTTTGTCGTTGTAAGTCAACGTGACGAGGCGGTTGCGTTTATTTTGGAGAAACATGTAGATGTTGTCGGCGATGGTGACTTCCTCGCCGTCGATGGCGATCAAGTAGTCGCCGACCTTGATCGGACAGCCGGGCTCGTCGAGCGGGGAGCGCTGGTCGGGCACGCCCGGGACGTTTGGGACGATATGGCTGATACGGTAGTACTTGACGCCGTCTTCCGCCTCGAACTCCGCTCCGAGCCGGCCGGTGGAGACGTTTTTGCCGTCATAAGCGATGTCGCCGCCGCCCACGTACGTGTGTCCGATGTTGAGCTCGCCGATCATTTCGCCGATCAGGTAGTTTAGGTCGCCGCGGTTGCCGCAGAAGGGGACAAACTTACCGTATTTCTCGTGAATTGCCGCCCAATCGTGGCCGTGCATGTTCTTGTCGTAGAACCAATCGCGTTCGATTCGCCAGGCCTCGTTGAAGGCCTGCATGAATTCCTTGGCTCGTTCGACCTTGATGCGAATGGCGCCGAGGTCGATCCGGTCGTCGCTGTTGGAGGCCTTGGACCCGACGTCGACAACGCCATATTTGCCGCCGGTGCGATAGATAAGCTTCTTGCCGTCGGCGGACTGGTGATAGTTGTTGATTTCGCCGAGGACCTTGGTCGTTTCCGCGTCGTCGAGGTCGTAGTGATAAAGGTCGAGCCGGCCGCCGGTCTCGTCGGTGACTGTCTGGTACTTGCTGAATTCGTTTGCATCCTTCTTGAGGTACATGAAGCCCTTGGACGTGGCTTCGAGGCGGAAGTACTTGCCGGCCGGGACGTTCTCGGCGACGACGATGCGTCGTTGGATGCCTTCGAGGTCGATCTTGGTGGATTCTTCCTCTTCTTCTTCCTCTTCCTCCTCTTCCTCCTCTTCCTCCTCGGATTCGTTATCGCTCGCTAGTGCTTCGGGTTCGGATTCGTTGGCCCTCGCTGACGCTTCAGGCTCTGATTTGTTGTCCCTCGCTGGCGCTTCGGGCTCTGATTCTTCGTTTGCTTGCGCTTCTGGTTCGGGCTCTGATTCTTCGCTGACCTCTTCCTCGGAATCTTTCGGGGCGAAGGGTGAGGCGGCGTCGGCCTGGAGCAGCATGATGTACGAGCGCGTCATGTCGAGGAATACATAGTTCTGGTCAACAAAGCCCATCAGCGGCTTGAACGTGCGGTTCGACAGGAAATACAGGTACTTGCCGTCCGGCGAGAACGACGGGCTCCAGTCTTCCGTCATGTCGCTGGTCAGCCGATACGACTTCTTGTCCTTCAACGAATAGAGGAAGATGCCGTCGTACTGGCTCTCTTCCATTTTGGTATACGCGACCCACTGACTGCACGGCGACCAAACGTAGTCCTGGATGCCCCAGCGCTCCCAGGCGTCGTCATAGTCGGCCGTGTCGATGATTGTGATCTCGCCGGTCTCGGCGTCGACCAGATTCAGCCTCATAAACTTGTCGGCAAAGAGCAGGTGGTTGCTGTCGGGCGACCAGACCAGGTGCATGCGGAAGCCGTAACCGCCGGTGGTGAGCTGCTTCCACTCATTCTCGCCCTTCTGATCAACGAGGTAGATTTCCTCTTCGCCGGTTTTGTCGGAGATGAACGCGATCCAGCGTCCGTCGGGCGACCAGGCGGCGTTCTTCTCGCGCGAGCCGGAGGCTTTGGTGAGGTTGATCGGGTCGCCGTCCTCGGCCGGGAAGTTGATGATTTCGCCGCGGGCCTCAATCAGGGTTCGCACACCGCTGGGCGAGAGCGAAAACGAGCCCTTGGAGGGTGACACGCCGACGAATTCCGGGCGCATACGGGTCAGGTCGCTGGGGATCCGAACCCTGACGGCGCGGGTCTGGCCGCTGTTAAGATCGAGCAGGTGCAGCGTTTCCTGATATTGGTAGACGATGTGGTCCGGGCCGATGGAGGGATACTTGACGTCGTAATCTTTGTAGGTCGTCATCGGCGTGGCGGTGCCGGAGCTGAGTTCGTATTTGTAAATGTTCAGCGTGCCGTGCTCGCGGTCGGAGACGAAGTAGATCGCGTCGCCGCGCCACATCGGGTAGTTGTCGGACCAGTCGGTGTCGATGATTTTTTTGTAGTCCATTTTTTCGAGGCCGCCCATCCAGATGTCCTGGGCGGTGCCGCCGCGGTGACGTTTCCAGGTGTGTGTCTCGCGGCTGATGCGGTTGTAGGCGATTTTTTTACCGTCGGGTGAGACGGCGGCGAGGCCGGCGCGGTCGATGGGCAACTGCTCGGGCATCCCGCCGTCGAGCGAAATGCGATAGACCTCTTCCCCGCGCCAGGGCCAGACGCGGTTGGAGCGGAAGAGCACGCTCTTGCCGTCGGGCCACCAGCCGAGGACGCGATCCATGCCGGGGTAGTAGGTTAGACGCGCGGGCACGCCGCCCTGGGTATCCATGACGTAGACATCGAAGTTTCCGTCGTACTGGGCGGTGAAGGCGATCAGCGACCCGTCGGGCGAGAATTTGGCCAAAGCCTCCTGACCGGCGTCGTTGGTTAGTCGGCGAGCCAAGCCGCCCGCACTGGGCACCAGCCAGAGATCGCTTTCGTAGGTGAAAACTATCTTGTCGCCGTGGATGTCGGCCATGCGCATCAGGTGGTGGCCTTCGTCCGGGTCGGGGACGACGACTTCGCCGACCGGTTGCAGCGTGAAGCGGGGGTTCCGTGCCTCTGCCGAGGCACATCCAACCGTTCCGATCAAGATAAAGAGAGTTGCTCGTTGTAGTGCTCTAAGCATCACGTGAAATCCTTTCTGTCCAAGAGTTTTCGCCAGCGTGAATACCACAGGATTTGTTTTGTACCGCTTTCGGCCCCGTTCCGAAAGGTGTACGGGAAGCAGACGGGCTCGGCGGGGATTATCTGTCAGAATCCGGGGAAAATAATTCGGGCTCGACAGAGCGAGCGTGACCAGCTCTTTAAGAATTCATTGCGGCAAGTGAAAGCGAGCTTGATTAGCGTGCGCGGAAGAGGCGTTCGCTTGTGCCGCCGGGGCCGACGCGCACTCGAATTTGTCGCAGGCAGCGGGGGCAACGGCCGAGATAGACCATCTGGTCGTCTTGCCGGTAGATTCGCGCGTAGACGCCGCAACATTCGAAATAGACCCCGATGTAAGGTCGGGGCGAGTTCGCGTTATCGCCGTCGGGTTCGTCGTATTGGTTGATGCCGTTGCACGTCACGGGCTGGTTTTCCGTCGAAAGACTGTGGAATCCGTACCTACGCTGTATATCGGCGGCTTGCACGCGACGGTTTGAGCAGTCGGCGCCGAGAGTGTTGGATTCGTCGCATGCCTTTGGTGTAGCCGCGTGGGCTTTGGCGTATGATGCCCGGGCGATGTATCTGGTAGTCATAGGCGTTCTTTCGCTGATCCTGGCGTTTTCGGGACCTCCCTTCCGCTGGGTGCTGGAGCCGGGTTGGGTGGTGGCCGCGGTGGCCGGGGCCACTCTGCTGCCCGCGGGCGTCGCTGCGCTGATTTGTCGACGAACGTTGCACCTGCTCGATCGCAACCCGGCCGACCCGGGTATCGGACAGTACGCTTTTGGACGCGGGATGACGCTCGTGCAGGGCGTACTCGCCGTATCGCACGGGTCCGTGCTTTGCATGACGAACTGGCTGCGGCTCTGCCGACAGACGCCGATCGTCGGCGATTGGGTAGTGGTGCCGGGACTCCTGGCGGCGGTGCCGTTTCTGCTCTCGATCGTGCTGGTTTGGATCGCGACGTATCCGGGGGATCGGGCGATCCGCGAAATCGCGTTGGAGACCTACCTGTTCCGCGGGCGGCCGGTGCAGCCGGTCTGGCCATTGCCGCGGTACCTGCTGTTCAATCTGCGGCACCAGGTGTTGTTCATTTTTGTGCCGATGCTGCTGATTCTGGCGGCGCGGGATTTGATCATGCTGTACGAGGGTCGGCTGCGCGAGCTTTCCGGGCAGGAGGTGTTGCCCGACCTGCTGCTCGGGGTCGCCGCGGTTGGGGTCGCAATTATTGCGCCGACAATTCTTCGGCGGGTGTGGGTAACGCAGCCGCTGCCGGAGGGACCGTTGCGTGACCGGTTGCTGCATTTGTGCGGCAAGTTGCGGATGCGTTGTCGGGAGATTCTGGTCTGGCACTCCGGGGGGATGATCGTCAACGCGGCGGTGATGGGCGTGATCGCGCCGTTCCGCTACTTCCTGATCACCGATGCGATGCTCGAACAGATGGATGATCAGCGGATCGAGGCGGTCTTCGGGCACGAGGCGGGACACGTGAAGCGGCATCACATCCTGTTCTTTCTGCTATTCGCGTTTATCAGCGGGTGTTTGGTGACATCGCTCGGGTACCGCAGCCGCGGCATGGACCGGACGACCTACCAAATCGTGATCGTGATCGCGGCAGTGGTGCTGACACTGAAGTGGGGTGGGCTGTTCGGCTGGATTTCACGCTGCTTCGAACGGCAGGCGGACATCTACGGCGTGCGAACGCTCGCGGCCAGCGGCGTGCCTTGTAAGATTGCGTGCGAGCTGCACTCGCCGGCGGAAACCGGTAACCCGAGCGGCACACGATCAAGCGGCGATCCGCTGTGCATGACGACGGCGCACATCTTCGGGGAAACGCTCAACGAAGTGGCCCTGCTCAACGGCATCCCGACCGAGGCGCGCAGTTGGCGGCACGGCTCGATCTCCTCCCGCAGCCGAACCGTGATCAAGTTCGCCCAAGATCCGTGGGCGACCGCCCGCTTCGAAAGAAAGGTCTATCGCATCAAAGCGGCGATCTTCGTCGGCGCACTGCTGAGCGGGCTATTGGCGGCGTGGGATCTGAAGCTCTGGACGCTGCTCGGAATCGGCGGCAATTAAGGGAACGACTGTTGGACTGGTTTTCAACCGGTCACCGACGGCCGACGAGGCACCGGCCGCTGCATGTGTGTGGCACAGCGTGTGGCACAGCCGCCCCAGGCTGTGACGGACTCGGCCGGCACGGAGACCAACCGCTACAAGTGGCTACCGCTCGGCCAACGCTCAATGGATTGATGGGTAGCCCATGGCTTCAGCCGTGGGCCACCCAACCACTTGGACCCTCGGCCCCTTGGTCCCTTTGGTTGCGGCCAAAGGCCGCGCTACGGGACTGGGTTCGCTGGAGATCGATACATTCCCAGCGATAAATCGCTGGGCTACTGTCGAATGTCCCTCCGGGACAAGCCTCCGACGTGGCTCAGCCAAATCGGAAGATGTGGGTAACAGCAAGCTCTTGAGTAGTGCTAAGCCTCGACGTGTCAATCGAAATCGTTAAGAAGCACTGCTCAAGAGCAGTGACACACCAGCCCATCAGTCGATGGCTGATAGAGCACTACGCCGCTTCGCGCTCCAGAACGGTTCGTGGCGATGCTCGAAGCCGAAGGGGATCCGGTGCTCCGCGGCCCGCGCCACGTGCCCGTCCAGAAAAACCGCGTTGACGGCCTCATCATGACGATAGGCGAAATTGTCCTTGCCGCAGGAATGGTAGGAGACGATGCCGGGCGCCATCGGGTTCCCGTTGGCGTCCGTGAAAGCCAATGTCAACGCCGGATACACGAATTCGGCCCGCCGACGATAATCATTGTTGTTCGGACGCCCGCCGACGTTGGTGAGCAAGCGGAGCGTCCCCCGAAACCGCATCCGGTTAAAACCGCTCAAGACCCCTAGAATGTGATCCTGGTGGCGCTGTATAAACTGACGTATGGCGTTGCTCCTGCCGCAGGCGGTCATCCCTGCCCTCCTATTTTGGCTGGTCATCGGCCTCGGTTAGCGGAAGGCGCCGCTCCGCTCGCGCAGCTCCCGGCCCCGTCTCAAGCTCTCCATACTCACCTTGATATCCAGCACCGGGGTCCCATTGAACGCGTCGAGGCCCCGAACAATGAGTGTTGTTCCCTTGACTTCCAGAAGCTCCACCTTTGTGACCCCAATAGGCGTCAGCCGATCGGACGTGCGCGAAGCGAACGGCCCGACCCGCTTGCCGTCAAAGCCGCGGGCGAAGACGCTTCGGATGGGCCGGGCCTTGTGGAAATGCCACAGGATCAGTAGCGACGTTTCGTCTTCGAGGCCCTTCATGAAGCGGGCCATGCCCGGATACAGATGGATTTCCGAGACATCGCCACCCGTGATGTCGAAGTCGTCCGGCCCGCGCTGCTTGTCATTGACGACGTAGCCAATGGGTCTGATCACTATGGGGTTCGCATCATCAGGGTACAGAGCCGTGAGAGGGACCGGTCCGCCATCGATCATGATCACTTCGCCGGCACCGGAATCCCGATTCAGGCTGCTACATCCGGAAGCCGCAAAAAGTGCCGCCACCGCCGTACACACTGACCAGTTCGTCGTTCGCCTCATTCGCTTTCTCCCTGATCGCTTCGGCGTGGGCCCTCTTGGCGGCCTGTTGTCTCGCGATCGTGTTCCAGAATGATAGCGGCTCGCGGGGTTCCCGTGCCGCCTCATTCGCGGGAAACGACCGCCACGGCGGTTGGGATAGCCGGCGCTTTGGCCTCGGATCGGGCTCGGGCCGGGGGAATCGAACCGTCGGCGCACTTGTCGAGATCGCCTCGGGCGGATAGCTTTGCACGTTCATAGTCCGGCGAGGGTTGTTGTTTGCACGGATTTCCAGATTGCTGGACGGAGAAATGTCGAGCAGGCGGAGGAACGAAGCCTGCCGGCGGTTAGCAGCAGGGCGGGCATCGTTGCGCTCCGCTTAAACTGCGATTACGTCTTCAGGAGATGATCATGGACACGTTGTTGGATCGGTTTTGTCGTTACGTAAAGGTTGAGACGACCGCGGTCGAGGACACCAAGGACTATCCCAGCTCACCCGGGCAACTCGAGTTGGGCAAGCTGCTGGTGGAAGAAATGAAGGCGGTCGGGCTCGAAAACGTCGCTTCCCACGAAGGCGGGATCGTCATGGGCACGCTGCCCGGCAACGTGGACGGCGCCCAGACCATCGCCTGGCTCGCCCACCAGGACACGTCGCCCGAAGCTTCCGGCAAGGACGTCAAGCCGAACATCATCGAGAACTACAACGGCGACGACATCGTGCTGCCGGGCGATACATCCAAGATCATCAAGGTCGAGGAGTTCCCGCAGCTCAAGGCCCTCAAGGGCAAGACGATCATCACCTCCGACGGTACCACGCTGCTCGGCGCCGACGACAAGGCCGGCGTCGCCGTCATCATGACCGCCATCGAACACCTGAATAACAACCCCGACATCAAGCATGGCCCGATCCGCGTCGTGTTCACCTGCGACGAGGAGGTCGGCCGCGGCTGCGACAAGGTCGATATCAAGAAGATCGGCGCCACCGCCGCCTACACGCTCGACGGCGAGGGCGAGGCCGGGCTCGAAAACGAGACCTTCTCGGCCGATATGGCGACTGTTACCGTCACCGGGTTCAACATCCACCCCGGCTACGGGTACCAGAAGATGGTCAACGCGATCCGGTACGCCGGCGAATTCCTGGCGCGGATGCCCAAGGAAGTCTCCCCCGAGATGACCAAGGACCGCGATCAGTTCATGCACCCGTATGTCCTGGAGGGCGCGGTCGACAAGGCGACGATCCGTATTCTGCTGCGCAGCTTCGAGACCAACGATCTCGGTAGCCAGGCCAAGCAACTCAACGACATCGCGGCGTCCGTCATGGCCGACTTCCCGAAGGTCAAGATCGACATTGAGGTCAAGAAGCAGTACCGCAACATGATCGAGCACCTCAACAAGGAGCCGCGCGGCACCAGGCGCGCCGAGCAGGCGATCAAAAACGCCGGGCTTACGCCCAAGTACGAGTCGATCCGCGGGGGCACCGACGGCTCGCGTCTGAGCGAGATGGGCCTGCCGACGCCGAACCTGTCGTGCGGCATGCACAACTTCCACTCACCGCTGGAGTTCGCGTGCCTGGATCAGATGGAAAACGGTGTCAAGGTACTGATCGAGCTGGCGCAGTTGTGGGGTAAGGAGAAGTAGGGGCCAAGGGGCCAAGGGGCTAAGGGGCTAAGGGGCCGAGGGGCCAAGGGTGGCACCGGCGTCTCGCCGGTGGAATGTAGCGTCCGGTCTCCGTGCCGGACGAGTTCCGTTACAGCCGGGAGCGGCTGTGCCACATAAGTGTACGGATAACTGAATAAAGGCAACACATGAGCGACACGCCTGAGAAGAAAAGCCCACTGAAGGAAATCACCCAGCCGTTCGTTGATCTGATGCATGCTCCGCGCGCGCTATGGGGTATCAACATTGCGTACGTGCTCGAGGGCATGGTCTATTTCGGCATGCTGGGTTATCTGGCGATCCATTTCTCCGATTTCATTTTCGGAGGGATGGAACATGCTGACGAACTCTCCCATACCAATGTTATGGTATTGACCGCGGGTATCACTATCGCGATGTTCTTTCTCGGGTTCGTTGCGGACAAATGGGGGGTTCGATTTGCACTTGTGAGCGCCTTTTTCTTGATGTTAATCGGCCGGGTTTTAATTTCCGGCGCTCCAACCGTACTGGGCTTACAGCCCGCGGGGCTTTTCTCGCCATTGCATTTGGTAACCGTGGCGGGCATGTTGTTTGTGGTAGTCGGCTACGGCATGTACCAGCCCGCCGCGTACGCGGGTGTTCGCAAGTTCACCACGCCGAAGACTGCCGCGATGGGCTTCGCGATGCTGTACGCGTTGATGAACCTGGGCGCCTGGCTGCCGACATTCGCCTTTCTGTTGCGTGATGAGGATTTTCTCAATTTCGGAATTCCCGGGACGTACTGGGTCTACACCGGCTTTACTTTGATCGCACTGCTGGTCACGGTCTTTATCCTCTCGAAAAAAACCGTCGCGAATGCGATCGCCGAGGCAAAAGCCGAGACGGAAGCAATCAAAGCAGCCGAGGCGAATGAAAAGAGTGAGGACGCGGACAAATCTGAGGAGGCGAAGCCTTCCCAGGCGATTCCCGAAGTCTCCACAGGTTTTGAAGAACCGGCTTCGGTACGCGTACCCTGGCACATGTGGCTGTTCGCGGCGGGTCTGATCGGCGCGGTCTACTGGAGAATCCCGACCCCTTATAGCCATGGGATCGCGGTTGCGATCGCCGTGATCTGGATCTTGTTATGTATTATTCCAGTCACGGCGCGTTTTCTCGCGAGGCACCCGCTGGCCGATGCCAAGTTCGCCTTCTTCATCTTCGCGCTGATTCCGGTGCAGACCCTGTTCACGTACAACTGGCTGATTCTGCCACAGTACATCAACCGCGCGTTCGAGGGCTGGATTGGGAAGTACTTCGAGATCGCCGCCAACGCCAACCCGCTTCTGATCTTCATCGCCGTGCCGATCATCGCGGCCATGACCATGAAGGCCAACGTCTACAAGATGATGATCATCGGCACGTTCATCATGGCGGCGCCGGCGTTCTTCCTGGTGATCGGCCCGAATCCATGGACGCTCGGCCTGTACATCCTGATCATGACCATCGGCGAGGCCATGTGGCAGCCGCGGTTCCTCCAGTATGCGGCGGAAATAGCGCCCGAAGGACGCACCGGCCAATACATGGGCGTCGCCCAGTTGCCGTGGTTCCTGACCAAGGTGCTCGTGCCCGCGCTGTATTCCGGCTGGATGATGGATCGCTACTGCCCGGCCGAGGGTGAGCAGAATACGCAGATCATGTGGTTCATCTTCGCCTGTATCGCGATGACTTCGACCGTCATGCTGGTCCTCGCCAAGGGCTGGATCGGCAAGGACTTCAAGACCAAGCATGAGGGATGATCGAGATGAGTAGGTTTGGTCGATGACCCGACCTGCGTCGCCGCATCTGTGCTACGCCATTGCGAAACGGGGGCAAACTGTGAAAGGTGATAGGTGATATCGTCGGCTACATGACTTTTGCGGCGGACTGCGAAGGGGCTAGTGTTCTGTCGCAGGTGTATTGATGAATCGGACAGACAGAGCCTCAAGAAGAGCCGCGGACTTAAGTCCCCGCGGCGTTGCGGGGAATAGAATTTACTCTTCCCGAAGGACCGGGCGGACTGAAGTCCGAGGCTCTTCGAGTTTTTTTGCCCTCTTCAAGTATTATCACGGTGTCGAAAGAAACACTACCCATCAAGTCCACCTTGACAGAGCACTAATCGCTTTCGTCGTCTGGTTCTTCCTCTTCCGGCTGTTCCTCATCCGGTTCTTCGTCGCTTTGCAAATCGGGTTGCGGTGCTTCCACGCCGCCCGTTAGTAGGGCGTACAAGGTCACCTGCTGCTGCAAGTGCGGCGATTGCCGACGATTTTCGATGGTCCGGCCGAGTTGATCCAGCAGGTTGCCGCGGTGCTGATCGGCGTTGAATTCGTCGATTTGCCAGAGCAGGTGGTACACGATCGCCAGCGATGCCTGGTGTACCCAGCTCGTGTTCGATTGTTTCTGCGCCAGCCGCTCGTATCCCTCGCGGGCCTCGTTCAGGATGCTGACGGCCTCGTCGCGTGCCTGGGTGAAGCTCTCCCGCAACGCCGTCGCGTCGAATTCGCTGTCCGGCATAAGCTCATTGACGCGTGCGAGCGTGTCCAGGTATTCGCCCAGCCCGAGCGCCCGCTCGGTCTGAATACGCCCGAGCAGCGTCTTGGCCCGCGCCTCGGCGTTGGCGGCGGCGTCCGCGGCAAAGCTGTCGCGCGTGATCAGCTTAAGACGTTCGTTGAGCCGCTGCGGGTCTTTCTCACGCTGCAACGAATTCGCATCGGCGATCCAGCGATCGGCGGCGGATTTCGCGCTCTTGAACGACGTCACGCCCTCGCGCGCGGCACGCAGGGCGGCGTCCTCCTTTTCGAACGCCTGTTGAGCAAGCTCATCCATGCCGGCGCGGATCTGATCGATTTCGACCGTCAGCGTTCCGAGCCGCTCGGCGTATTGCCCCTTTTGCGTTTGCGCCTCGTTACCGACATTAACCACGAGGTTCATCTGATCTTCGAGGGCTTTGACACCGCGAGTGTAGCGCGCCAGCTTGTCCTCCTCGACCGCCAGCAGACGCCGTAGTTCGTTGAGGCCCAGGACGGTTTCTCCGCCTTCGATCCTGCCCTCGAGCGGGTCGTCATCGGTCAGGCTGCCGCCCTCGATACCGCCGAAAGCGAGTAATTGTTCCTGCTCCTGGAGTTGCCGCAGGGCTTCCGAGAGCCGCAGGTATTCCGCGCGATACGCCTCGAACGAGGTGTCGTCACCGACGATGAAGCCCATCTCCTCCAGGCTCAGCCGCTGCGTGCGGGTCTCTGTAAGTTGAGCCCGCACGTCCGCGAGCGTCTGCTCGCGCTCCGCGACCCGCCCGCGCAGCTCATCAACCCCGGCCCGCGTCTCTTCCAACGCCGCCTTGATCTCGTCGAGGTCGGCGTCCAGATCGCCCCGGATCTCCGTGACGTCCAGCCCGGCGTAGTGATCTATTTCGTCCCGCGCCTCGGCCCAGTCAACCGCGACCACCAGCAGGCGGCCCTGCTCCGTCGTCAGCCGGGCACGCAACTCGCGCGCTTCGGCCAACAGCTCTCCGGCCTCGGCCAGCTTGACCATGCCGGCCACCTGTCCCACGCCGAGTGCGTTGCGATCCGCCTGGTTGGCGGAGCGTGAATTCCGGGCCGCGTCCGTCAGCATTTTATGATTGTCACGGAGGCACTTTTCAAAACTGCTCACGCTCGACCGGACGCCGGCCGGACCCATCGACGCGGCGCGCAGGCCGCTCTCGGGCACGTTGTTTTCTCGGTCGGTGGATTTCGCCTGACTGACGCGTTTGTTGAACTCGCTGTTGAGCGCGTCGAACTCCTCCCGCGAACGCTCGACGAGCAGGTCGAAGTCGGCCTCCTTGAGCTGCTCGACGTCCGCCCGCGCGCCCACCAGCGGCAGGCTTGCGTCATAGGCGTGCAACTGTCGGCGGGCAAGCTCTGCTTCCTTCAATGCGTTGACGGTGGTTGGGCTGACGGTGGGCGGCAGGATCGCCGGCACCAGAAAGCCCAACGCCAAAATCACGATGGCGAGCACGACTCCAATTGCGATTGGTTTCAATGTTCTGCTCCGGTGCGTTGGACCCCACCATTCGGGGCTGGTTACCGGTGTCTCCCCGCTCGAAACCACTTGTCTACCAGCCGGGGGTTTTTCTGTCAATTCTCCAGCGTCGATACCGCCAATTCATGCCAGCCCGCGGCTCCGCTCGAACCGGTCAGTCGTCCCCGCCGATCCACCACGAACACCCACGGCACCTCCCGCACTCCCCATTGCCGCGCGAAGCGGTTCGCCCACCCCATACCGTCATTATACTGTATCCAAGTCAACCCCAGATCGCGGCAGGTCGTGGTCATCTTTTGCTCGGACTCGTCCAGGTTTACGCCCACCACCCGCAAGTCGGGGTGCTGAGACCGAAATGCCTCGATCTCACGAACGCACGCCCGGCTGCGTTCGCTGAAACCCGCCCAGACCACGATCAGCACCGGCCGTCCCTTCCAGCTTGCCGTATCGATCTCGCTCCCGTCGGCGGTCTGAAACGCCAGCGAGAAAGGCTTGTCCACGGCCTCGCGGCGGTGCAACTGCGCCGTAAGTAGTTTTGTGACAGCATGTTCCTTGAACTGTTGCCCGAGCATGTTTACGAGCCGACGCTGCTCGGCCAGGTCGCCGACCGCTGTCGCCGCGTTGAAGAGCGCCGTCGTCATTCGCGGCACGTATCGGCTCCGCGGATATTGTTGGATGTATTTGCGATACGCCTCGTGCAACGCCGGGTCGCTATGGGTCACCGGTGCCGAGGACGGCTGTGAGGTGGCCGCGACCCGCGCCAGCCGATCGCAGCGGATCTTCCAATACGCCGCCTCGTGCAGCGCCGTCTCGCCCGGGGGATGCCGGAGGTATTCCTCGACCTGCTTTTGCAGCGGTTCGTATGCCCCACCTGAAAGCGTGCCGATCTCGAACAGTGCCTTCAGTTCGAGCCGTACGACCTCGTCCCGTCGCGGCCCGCCGGGATACGCGCTCAGATACACGCGGGTGCGTTCCAGCAGCAACCGCCGCGGCCATAACTCGGCCTCAACATCCCGGGAATACGGCTCTGTCGCGGTTAGGGCGCGATTGGCTTCGAGAACATCACGCCACAACGCCTCGTCAGGTGAGAGCGGCCGCGACTCCGGGACGGCCGGTATGGATTGGGCCGCGACCGCCGCCGACATGACACTCAGGATCACGGCAAGTGCCCCAAGAGTCCGCCGCAAAAGTCGGCACCGGCCACAGACTGTAGCGGCCGACCCCCGTGTCGGCCGTGGAACGCCATTTTCATCCCGCGTCGGGCACGGAAACCCGACGCTACATGACTTTTGCGGCGGACTGCCAAGCCGTGTGTCTATCCTGGGAATTTCAAGGTTAAAAACCACAATCCAATCTCAAGGACCGCTGTGCATCGGTCGCCGACATCTACCAGAACATCCACGCCGACGGGTTTTCCCAGCAGACGGTATTCAAAAGGACCCAGACATAGAGGAACAGGTTGGTAAAGCCGTGCACGAACACCAGGAACAGCACGCTTTTTTTCCAGTACATCAGCGCGTTGAACGCGAACCAGCAGGGAATGCTGATCGCCCAGTTGTCCGGGTGTTCGAGCGTCGACAATAGTGCGGTGAACAGGAACGACCGCCACGTGAACGTCCCCAGCGGGATCTGCTCGAACTTGCCCCAATCGATCAGCGCTCGCAGTAGAAACGCCCGCCAGAAGATCTCTTCCACCACCGCGACCGTGGTGGACGCGACGACGATCCGCGTCACGGCCGTCGACCAGAACAATCCGCCGACGCCGAGCTTGTCGCGCGGATCGATCAGCTCGAAATCGCCCGGAAACAGCGGAATCGGCAGCCGGTGCGGCACGCCGAGCCAGTTGAACAGGTATTGTCCGTAGTACCACCCCGCCGCGATCAGCAACCCCATGACCAGCGCCAGCGGCCAATGCGTCTTGCCCCACGGCGGCATGTGTCGGCGTAGCAGCCAAACGACCCACAACCCACCCGCGCCGCGAATCAGGCTTGCCAGCCAACGGTATTCGTACGGCAGCAGGGGTGAATCGCGGAGCAACAACAGCGCCAGGTACACGAGCATCGGCGCCATGAGCGCGACGTCCGGCCGATCCTCAGCCAACCGATCCACCCAGGATCCGCCCTTGCCGCCGGTTAATTTACCTGGATTCGACATACCTCATCCAAGCTCGGTGTCGCGGGATCACAAAGCGGACACTATAGCGAGTAATTCCCGCACTTTGAAACGCTGAGCACGGATCAGAGCCCGAAGCGCCAGCGAGGGGCTCGGATTAGGTCCCCTCGCTGGCGCTTCGGGCTCGGATTAGATCCCCTCGCTTGCGCGGGGGTGCCCCATCCCGTTTCGCCAGCCCGGAGGGCAGGCGAACGGGGTGGGGGACTGATTCAAACCTGCACCGACCTTGCTCCCTCGAATCGGTCCCCCACCCCGTCCGAGTGCCTGCCAGACAGGCACTCGGAACGGGATGGGGCACTCTCGCTTTAGGCTCTGATTTGGACTGCTTCCCCCGCCGACGAGTTACGGTATGATTTCCGTGTACGGGCTCGGCTAACCCTCGTCGGCGGAGGGTGTCCACGATGTAAACGGGCTTTTCCCGCCCGACTATGAGTGCGGGCTCAGCGGAAGAAACATTGTTAAACAGGAGTTACCCATGCGTATCCGACACGTAACCGGAATCGCGATCGCGCTGGTTGTCACCGCCGCCGCGGCGTTGGGCCAGGACGTCGCCCAGGCACAGAAAAAGCTGCTCAGCAAACGTGCCGCCGAGGCTGATGCATACCGGAAACTGGCCGAAGCGGTCTACGGCGTACAGCTCAACTCGCGGACCTACGTCAAGGATTATGTCACCGAGTCGGACGATATACGCGGCTCGGTCGACGAATTCATCAAAGGCATCCGGCTCGGCGACCCGGTCTGGTACGACGACGGCTCGTGCGAAGTCACCGCCGAAGTCACCGTCGCCAAGGTGATCGAGACCCTGCGCAGCACGCACGACCGCTACTATGACGGCGACAGCGTCAAAACCAGCGACTTCGAGTCGATCACCCGGCGGATCGAGAAAAAAGTCATCAAGGTGATCGGCATGGGCGCCCCGCGTGAGGATTTACCACCTAATTTGCCCGAGGGCGTCGCCGAAATGCTCGGCCCACCGCCGGGCGGGCCCAGCAGTGGACCCCCGCCGATCCCCGACATCTGGAAAACGGTCGGCCCGCAGGCGCGGCTGATGGCCATCGGCGGCGCGAGAAAAGATGCCCAGCGCAGGCTTGCCGAACGCATCAAGGGTTTGCGGCTGACCGCCCGGACGCAGGTCCGCGATTTCATGACCGAAAGCGATCAGATCACGACCGAACTGTGTGCCACTCTCGTCGGCGCGTATGAAGTCGGCCGCCCGTATCTGCACCATGATGAGCTGATCGCCGAGGTCACGATGTGTGTGCCGACCGAACAGGTCATCACGGCGATCAAGACGCTCCACAGCCGCCACTATAAGGGCGACGACGTGAAGGGCCACGACATCGAGAAGATCGTCAAGCGCGTGATTAAGAAGGATTTCGTAGCGACCGGCATGAGCGTCCCGGCGCCACGATTCATCCATAAATACGAGCAGCGTGCCCAGGTCGATCTGCCCGACTGGTCGATGGGGATGATCGAGGCGCGGGGCCAGGGCACCGATGAGGACATCGCCTCGGCCCAGGGTCGGCTCAAGGCCGCCCGCGCCGCCGAGTTGGACGCCCGCCGCAAGCTGGTCGAGCGCATCGCGGGGTTGAGTATCAAGGCCGAGACGACCGTGCGTGACTTTACCACTCAGTACGACCATTTGTCGTCACTGGTCGATGCGATCATGGTCGATGCGGTCGTGACCGAAACGCGCTTCACTAGCGACAGCGCGGTCGTTACGGTGCAGGTCCCTGGGATGCGTGTCTGGGCTGTCGTCAATAGCGAATTCGTTCACCAGCGACGGCAACCGTGATAATACTTGAAGAGGGCAACAATACTCGAAGAGCCGCGGACTTCAGTCCGCGCGGCGCCGCGAGGAGTAGGACTTACTCTTCTCGAAGGACCGGGCGGAGTAGAAATCACCTTTTCCGAAAGACCGGGCGGACTGAAGTCCACGGCTCCTCGGGTTGAACCCATCAAAGCAACACTGACAGAGCAGTA
>JAUWNI010000206.1 GCA_030612705.1 Phycisphaerae bacterium
TGCGGGAAATCCGCACGTCCGGTTTGACGAGCGGGATGTGGAAACGGAACGGCAACCGCCGCCACCGCGCCACATCTCGACTCTACCCGCAGAGCACGCAGAGATCGCAGAGACGTGATAGAAAAGAGGTTAGCAAAGCCGACGCAGAAGGACAGGTGATGCACTCTGTCAAAACAAAACGCACTCGGATTCAGCCACAACTTCTGTCTCTACAACACTCTGCGCTCTCCGCGCTCTCCGCGGTATGAATAGTCCGGGATAGGGCGGGCCGACGCACGAGACTTGCCGTTACCCCTTGAATCCGTAGATCCTTGAATCCTCGGACCCTATCTTCCCTCATACAACCGATTTCCCAGCATGTCGTCCAACGCCGGTTCGGCGAGGATTTTGTTTACCGTCGCCTCGATGTCGTACTCGACCCGGATGAACTCGATCTGGTCGATGTGGGATCGCAGGGCTTGTTCGACCAAGCTGCCTTTGCCGGACGTGGCGGAGTCGCCGTTCTCGTGCGGGTGCACCATCACGTAGCTGGCACGCGGGTCGCGATCGCGCGGCTGGCCGACGCTGCCGACGTTGATAATCGCCCGCTCCTCATCCAGCTCGAAATAGGGCGAGTCGGGCAATTCGTGCGGCGGGTCGAAATAGGGGTCGTCGAGAAAGACGCCGGGCTGGTGCGTGTGGCCCAGGAAGCAGAGCTGCGCGTCGAGGCGCTCGAAGTTGGCGATGACCTTCTGCGGGTTGGTGAAGACGTCCTCGGGGAAGATGTACTCGTTGATCGGCCGCCGGGGCGAGGCGTGCACGTAGAGAATGTCATCCTCTTTAGCGCGGACCGGCAGGCTGCCGAGGAATTCCCAACGGGCGTTACGTTTTTCCACATCCGGCTCCGACTCCAACATCTGCCGCGTCCAGTATGCGGCCCGCTCGGCGGCGTTGTTGAAGCTGGTCGGTTCGTAGAGGATCGCGTGGTCATGGTTGCCCGCGATGCATAGGTGGCATTTCTCGCGAATCAGGTCCATGCATTCGCGCGGGTTGGGTCCGTAACCAATCACGTCTCCCAGGCAGACGATTTTCTTGGCCCCATGCCGCTCGATGTCGGCCAGCACCGCGGTCAGCGCCTCGAGATTGCTGTGTATGTCGCTGATTATTGCAAACATCAATTCGGCGTCGTGCTAGGTTTCGGATTTCTCAGGCGCTTCGGCTTCCTCGGGGATCAGAACCGGCACATTATCTTTGATCGGGTATCGCCGCCCGCAGCCGTTGCAAACCAGGTGGTCATCGCGCAATTCCAGCTTGGCCCGGCACTCGGGTACGGGGCATACCAGGATTTTGAGCAGTTCCGCGTTGATCGATGACATCGCCGTACACGCTGATCTGATAGCACCACAAACCCTGTAATGTACGTCCATGTTTCCTTGAAATCAATCGGTTGAAGCAAGGATCGAACTTTCGAATAAGCGGCACGAATGTGGGTGGCGTCCGAATGTCATTCCGACCGTGTTCGCCAGGGGCGGACGCGCGGAGGAATCCGGCCCAAACCCAAGTCCAGGCTAGAGCGGTTTCAATAAAGCTGTAGCGTCCAGCCCCCGTGCCGGACGCGGGTTGGGTGCCATGGCCAAGCGAAGCGCGGCCATGCTGGTCCCGTATCGAGAAACATGCCCGCTAGTCAGCGCGCGAAAAGCTCGGACACGCGGCGCTAATTCTCGAACAAAATCGCGAGCGTACACCCCCGGCGAGCCGTCCGTGACCCTAAGACATGCCCGATTCGACGGGCGTTCGAAGATTTTTCGAGCCTCATTTGCCGTCAGTTCAAGCCGCCGCACACGGGGCTATTATGGCCATCCGCGGCGGTCTCGTAGAGGAATCGACGCGGCCGCGGGGCTGGATAGAGTTCCAATTGCTCGGCCCGGTTTCCGGGCGGTGAGTGTGCGATGCTCTTTCGAGGATTGACATGCATCGGCCTACCCTCCAACCAGCGGGGTTATGTGACTGTTCGGATCCGAGCGCGAGACTCCGATACCGCCGATGCCCCTAAAGCTTCCCGAGTTCGCATCGAGATTGTCCGTGCCGATGTTGACGATGTTGATGGTCACGGGCTCTTGCTGCCGTACGGCATCACCAGCAACGGGCCACCCACGGGCTGTAAGAAAAATTTTGCGGCATCGCCAAATCCTGGTCGGTTTACAACATAATGCCCGCGTGAACATTGTCCACGTTATAACCCGGCTGATCATCGGCGGCGCGCAGGAAAACACGATCCTTACCTGCGAAGCTCTGCACGAACTCGGTCACAAGGTCACACTCATCAGCGGCCCGACCACCGGACCCGAGGGAAGCCTGGTCGAGCGTGCCCGCGGCGGCGGCTATGACTTTGTCGAGCTGCCCGAGCTCATCCGGGCGGTGAATCCCTGGTACGACGTCCGCGCCCGGCGGTATCTCGAAATGGAGTTCCGCGACCGCAAGCCCGACGTCGTACACACGCACAGCAGCAAGGCGGGGATTCTCGGGCGCTTCGCCGCCCACGACGCCCGTGTACCGATCATCGTTCACACGATCCATGGGATGAGCTTCAACCGCACGCAGCCCTGGCCGGTGCGCAAGCTGTACGCCTGGCTGGAATGGCTGGCCGCCCGCCGATGCAACGCGATCGTCACGGTTGCCGACGCGATGATCGAGCAGAGCGTGGCGGCGGGGATCTGTCGCCGAGAGAAAATGCGGACGGTGTATTCGGGCATGGAGGTGGGCGACTTCACGCCGACGAATTACGACCGCGAGGCCGTGCGGCAATCCTGGGGCGTCGACGACGACGAGATCGTCGTGGGCACGATCGCTCGGCTGTTCCGCAAGAAGGGTTACGAACAACTGCTGCCGATCATGTCGGCGGCGGCGAAGCGCGACTCGCGGCTGCGCTTCGTGTGGGTTGGCGACGGCGCGCAGCGACCCGCATATGAAGCGGAGTTGGCACGTCTCGGGCTTCGCGAGCGAACGATACTGACCGGCCTGGTACCACCAGGGCGGATTCCGGAACTACTTGCGGGGTGCGACATCCTCGCCCACACGTCGCAATGGGAGGGTCTCCCGCGCGGCGTCGTCCAGGCGCTGCTAATGCGTGTGCCGGTGGTGGCGTTCGACGTGGATGGCACGCCCGAGGTAGTGCTGGACGAACGTACGGGCCGACTCGTGAAGCTCGGCGATCCGGACGGCTTCGCCGAAGCGTTGCTCGCGCTCACGAATGACGCGGATGGTCGCCGCCGCATGGGTGCCGCGGGCCGGGCGCATTGTTTGGAGCGTTTCGATTGGCGGCGGATGGTGACGGCGTTGGAAGAATTGTACCAACGTCTACGAAAACGTTAGCAGTCCGCCGTAAAAGTCGGCGGCGCCCATAGACTGTAGCGGCCGCCCTCCGTGTCGGCCGTAGAGTACGGGAAAACAGCCGCTCACGGGATCGGGGCCCCGCGGGGGGGGGCGGGGCCGCGGGGGGGGGGGGGGGGGGGTTGGGGGGCCCCCCCGGGGGGGGGCGGCGCGGGCCCCCGGGGGG
>JAUWNI010000028.1 GCA_030612705.1 Phycisphaerae bacterium
CCCAATCCCATCCCAAACGACAAGTCGCCGCCGAGCTCCGATCATCAAACCACCCGCGCTCACCAGTTGGACGATTCCGTGCGAGCGGAGACGGATCGGCGTGTCGGAGACGTGGAGCCTAAGTCCGACAGACTGCTAGGCTCATTGTTTTGTCGCTGATTGTATCACGAACCCCCTTTGCAAGTGACGCACACCTGAAGTCCGCGCGGCATCGTGCAGGCTTCAGGTCCGGGGCTCTTCACGATGGATCTTGCTAAACGCTTTACTCCCGCAACCCCGCGCGGGCGGCGGTGAGCAGTTGCTCAAGCCGTGTCATCCACTCGGCGAAACTGTCGGCGGAGTGTGCCCGGAAGGCGTCTTCCATGGTCTTGCCGAGCGTGCTGAGATCGACGTAGCCGTAGGAGCCGCCGGCGCCTTTGAGCTGGTGGGCGAGCCTGGTGAGGTTGTCCCAGTTAAGCTGCTCGAAAGCCTGCCTAAAGTCGTCAACGCGGGTGTCGAGGCCGTTGATGAATTCCTCGACGAGGTCGAGCATGTCCGGGTCGTCGACCAGCAGATCGGAAAAGATTTTGTCGAGGATCTTTGTTTGCCCAGGATTGCTCACAGACTCTCCTCGCCATCCTGTCTCGGCGCCGCCGATGTGGCGACATAGGCGCAAGACACGCCCGCCGCGACGGGGTACACCGATCCACAAGCTGGTCGTTCCCACGGTATGATCGGCGAAATCGCGGCGGCCATGAAACTGTGCTCGGCGCGGAGCAGACAGGGAATTTGAACGATGGTGAACATCCGGGCGGAAAAGTCGTATTACCGGGGGAATTCAGTTAGATTGACGTGATTCTACCCAACAACCGCGCAAGAGGAGCGCATATATGTGTGGCATCGTGGCCTATATCGGACAGCGCGACGTGTGTCCGCTGCTGATCGAAGGATTGAAACGGCTGGATTATCGGGGGTACGACTCGGCCGGCGTCGTCGTCATCCGTGACGGGAGGTTGCGCGTGCGGCGAGCGGCGGGTCGGATCGCCGAGCTGGAGCGGAAGCTGGACGAGCAGCTCAGCGGAGCGACCATCGGATTGGCACATACGCGCTGGGCCACGCACGGGGCGCCGACCGAAACAAACGCCCACCCGCATTGCGATCAGAGCGGCAAGCTGGCGATCATCCACAACGGCATCATCGAGAACTTCCGCGTGCTCAAGCAGTTCCTGGCGGCCAAGGGCATCGCCATGAAAAGCGAGACCGACACGGAAGTGTTGGCACAGTTGATCAGCCACCTGTACGAAGGCTCGCTCGAGGACGCCGTCCGAAAAGCTCTGCGCGAGGTGCGCGGCACGTTCGGGATCGCGGTGATCCACGCGGACGAGCCGGACGTAATCGTGGCCGCCCGGCGGGGCAGCCCGTTGATCATCGGGATCGGAAAGGATGAATACCTGGTGGCGTCCGATGCGGCGGCAATCGTCCAGCACACGGCCCGCGTGATTTACCTCGCCGACAACGAGGTCGCGGTCATCGGCCGCGATGGCTTCCGCACCACCACGCTCGACGCCGCCCCGGTAACCAAAGAGATCGAGGAAATCGAGTGGACACTGGAGCAGCTCGAACTCGGCGGGCACGACCACTTCATGTCCAAGGAGATTTTCGAGCAGCCCGAGGCGCTGCGCAACTGCATGCGCGGCCGAATCGACTTGGACGAGGACCGTGTCGTGCTGGGTGGGCTGACAACGGTGGCCCGTGAATTGGTCAGGGTGAAGCGGATCATTCTGACGGGGTGCGGGACGGCGTGGCACGCGGCCTTGCTCGGCGAGTATCTGATCGAAGAATTGGCGCGGATCCCTTGCGAGACGGAATACGCCAGCGAATTCCGCTACCGCAACCCGATCATCGAGGACGGGACGGCGATCATCTCGATCTCGCAGAGCGGCGAAACCATCGACACGCTGGCGGCCCTGCGCGAGGGCCGGGAAAAGGGGGCCATGGTCCTGGGGTTCGTCAACTCGGTCGGGTCGACCATCACCCGCGAGACCGACGCCGGCATCTATCTGCACGTCGGGCCGGAGATCGGGGTGGCGTCGACCAAGGCGTTTCTGGGGCAGGTGACGGTCCTGTCACTGATCGCGGCGTTTCTGGGTCGCCGCCGGCACCTGAGTGCTTCCAGTTGTCACGATTACCTGGCACAACTGCTGAAAATACCCGACGCGGTGGAAAAAACGCTGGAAGTCTCCGACCAGACGCGCGAGATCGCGGCCGAGTACATCGAGAACGAAAACTGGCTCTATCTCGGCCGCGGGTTGCAGTATCCCATTGCCCTGGAGGGCGCCCTCAAGCTCAAGGAAATCAGCTATATCCACGCCGAGGGTCTGCCGGCGGCGGAGATGAAACACGGGCCGATCGCGCTGATCAACGAGGATATGCCGGTGGTCGTGCTGGCCCCGCGCGGCCACTGGTACGAGAAGAGCCTCGGAAACATCGAGGAGGTCCGCAGCCGAGGCGGGCGTGTAATCGCCGTCGCAACCGAGGGCGACGACGAGATCAGGGAGCTGGCCGATCACGTGCTATACGTGCCCAACGTACCGGAGCTACTTCAGCCACTAGTCACGGTGATCCCACTGCAATTGCTCGCATATCACGCGGCCGTCCTACGCGGCTGCGACGTGGACAAGCCACGAAACCTGGCCAAGGCGGTGACGGTGGAGTAGCAAGGGTTCAGGGTTCAGCAAGGGGTGGGCTCGCACCTTGGCGCGGAGGCAACTGCGAGCCGGGGATTAGTTATCCGTTGATGTTCTGCGAGCGTGACGGAGTTGCTCTTGCCTTGCCAGGAAACCGAGGCGTTTTGCCCGCCGCGCGCAATATGCATCAAGTTGGCGCTGGAGTTCGTCCAACCCGAAGCCGGTTGCGATCTTGACGGCGACCTCATCCAGTGGATGATCTTCACGGCTCGCAGTCAAACCGGCGCGGAGTAACTCCCAGGCACGCGGCTCCAACTCGCGCAGCGATCGCAAGAAGCAGACGAAAATTGCGGCGTGGCTGGAATGCACCCGGCAGCCGAAATCACCGCGACTCACCTTCAGGAGATCCCGTACCGACAGGCACGTAGCCTCCCCATGGGGCCCCAGGAAGCACGTGTCGTTCTTTTTCAACCCTAGAAAATCTATGAGCATACTGTCGTAGCGCTGCTCTGGCTCAGGTGCGGTCAGTTGGGCGACGTGTTCCGCGTACCCTTCTTCTGCCCAGAAACACGCGTGTTTAGAGTGCAACAAAGTCTCGCAGAGCCCGTGGCACATCTCGTGCGCTAGCGTGTCCCTGAACTCATCCGATGCTGGATCGCCGACGGCGACAACCACACCGCTCCAGAATACGCCGGGAGTGCGGCAATCGTCTGGCGATTCCAATCGTGTTAGGTCCAACCGGCGCAACAACGCCTCGACTGACTCCGCGTTCCCGAGCAACACCGGCGGCTTGCGGCATGGTTTGGAGAGGTCCCAGTCGGAACAGATTCGCGCCGCAACATCGTCGTATGTGCGATCGACGCGTGAGTTTAACGCGCAGATGTTGACCATTTCGCCCGGACTGCCTGCCCAGCATCCGACCCAGCCGTTGCCGCGAAGCAGACGCCCCTCGTCTTCCAACGTCATCGCGCGCACCAGGAGGCCAGCGCCTGCCCGCGAGCCGGCACGGGCAATCGCGCGTCGAAATCGTCGAAGCGCACGGTGGATCATGGCGAGTCCCCAAAAAGGTCGACTACTCATCCGGCTCGCCGGTGACGGTTAGGCTGAGGCTGGCGAATTGTTCGACGTAGAGCTCGGCGCGCTCCTTGTTCGTGATCAGCAGCACCGCTTGGCCGGTCTCGTGAGCTTCGATTGTTTTTTCGACCGCCTCCGGCTCTTTCAGCGGCGTGAGCTTCAGGATTGCGAGGATGACGTGCTCGAACGTGTTCACGTCGTCGTTGTGCAGCACGATCTTGAACGGGGGCAGGTGGCGCACCTGCTCCTGCGTGATGGTCTCTGTGATGGATTCCGGGCTGGGCATCAAATTGAACTCCCGCCGAGTGAATGTTAACTAGCGCATCCCTTCCAATCAGCATTTTACACGATCAGCCGGGCAAGTTGGTGTAAAAGTGAGCTACTGCGCCGAAATGTGTGATTTCCGATATGAAGGAGCGGCAATTACCGGTGTGGCGGCCCGCGCCTTGATGGAGCGCTCCCGGCGTTCAACGGCCCGCGAGGCGCGGGCCGCTACATTTGCGAGGCGCAATCCGTTACATTTCACATCGCCTGACCGGTCGTGGGGAGGAATTTCAGGCCGGTGCTGGTGTAATCCTCGGCGGGGCCGGTAGAATCGGGACGAGTAAGGTGGTGGGGAACATTGGAGAACAAACGAATGCGGATGCGATATCGACTGACGCTGGCAGGCATGGTGCTGGTGCTCGGGACGACGTTGCCGCTGGCAGCGCAAGACACGCCGGGGCAGCAGGATGTGATCGAACGGTTGCAGGGCAAGAACGTCCTGGCGGACGAGGACACAGCCGCCCTGCGAGCCTGGGTGGAGCAGCGTGTGCAAGCGTTGGCGGCGGGCGATCCGGCCGGCTCGGCAACGGCGGTCAAGGACCTGCGCGGGAGCTACAAGGGCACGCCGAGCTTCAAGGAAGCGTACCTCACGGCCTGCGCCGAGGTGATCGGGGGGGCGTACAAGCAGGCGAAGCGCGACGCGGCGGCTCGGCTGATCGCGGTGTTGAACACACTGAACGAGGTGCCGACGTACACGGTTCTGACCGAGGCGCTGGGTGACCAGCGTGTGCCCGTGCGAGCAGCCGCGGCGATCGGGCTGCGAAACCTGCAATCCAAGCTGGCCGCGGCGGGCGGTAACGCCTTCGCCGAGAGCATCGCGGCGCTGCGTGACGCGGGCAAGCGTGAAGAATCGCCGGTGGCGTTGCAATTGATCTATCGCGCGATGGATTACAGCGGGTTGGGATCGTCGCCGGACCCGAAAGCCAACGCGGCGGCGGTCTTGGCACTGCTCAAGTCGCGGGGGCAGCAGTATGGGACCCGCAATGTCAAGGCCGTGGGCGCCGACCGGGTGGGGCTGATACTGGCCGGCAAGCTCTCCGGACAGCTAGACGATGACGGTCGCCGGCGATTGGCGATTGCAACCGCGAAGATGCTGCACTACGCGGTGATGCGGTACACGAGCGAGTTGCACAAGATTCAGGACAAGACCAGCAGCCCGCTGCAAATCGCGCTGCGCAATCGCGTGGAACTGTTCATAGAAGCCGCCGAAGAGTTGCTGGTCAGTCTGACACAGCCGACCGCCCCCCCGGGCGTGACGCGGGCGATGCAGGAACAACCCGAGGGTGAGAAGACCATCAGCATGAAGATTGCGATGAACAAGTGGGGCGATCTGATCCAGGAACGCTTCCAGATCGACATTCACATGGAGGTCACCGAGGACGAGACGCCGGAAGAAACGCCGGAACCTTAGCGTGGCTGTTGGCCGCAACCAAGGGGCATTGGCGATTGGGGATTGACGATTGACGATTGGGGATTAATGTTGGGCTGCGCCGTTGAGAGCACCCACTTTGCACTTTGAACTGTGAACTCTGGACGGGTAGCCCATGGCTTTAGCCGTGGGGGACACGAATCGACCGTCTATTCGTGTCGTGCTGTATTACAAAGAATCGATTTCTTCGTTAGACACAAAACGTTTCAAATGCTTTTCTGAACCCTGAACCCTGAACCCTTTGGCCGCGGTCGAAGACCGCGTTAAGCCTTGGCGGTTTCCTTTCTTGCGTCCCCGGCATTCGCGGAGGAGCCATATTTCTGAGGGGGCGGCACCTCAAGACTTGCCAGAGGCCCGAAGGGCGGATAGCATCAATGTTCCGTCGGGTTCCGGTGACCCGGCCACCCGAGCGAGATTGATGCGCGAAGTCCCCGAAAAAAAGACGCCAAGCTCGCACGCCGCGCTGTGGATGATCGCCGTTTTGTTGGCGTTTATCGCCGGCGTGCTCTGGATGCGCCCGTCCGGCAATGTCGTTCCGGCCGCGTTTGCACAAAGCTCCCCGCTGGTCGGTGCGCGTGGGGTCTACGCTTTCACCGGACAACTCGACCACAATCGCTACGGACTGTTCATGCTCGATATCGAGCAAGGCACGATCTGGTGCTACGAGATCGATAACATGGACGGGGTTCGCAAGTTGCGTCTAGCCGCCGCTCGTAGCTGGATTTACGACCGATACCTGCGTGATTTTAATTGCGCCGCTCCGGATTTCCGGGCGGTGCAGCAGCTCGTTGCCCAGCAGCGGGCGACGCCTCAAGCGACCGTCGATGACTATGACCGCGAGCCGCAACCGTCCCTGACAGAGAACGCCCCGGACACGCCCTAACGCGAGTCCTCGGGGACAGGAGTGCAACATGGCCAAGGCCTTTTATTCGATGGAGGAAGTCGCCGAGTTGCTCGGCAAGAGCCCGGATGAAATCAAGGAACTCGTACGGGACGGATCGCTCCGCGAATTCCGCGACGCCGGCAAAATCTTCTTCAAGGCCGAAGACGTCAACAAGCTCACCGGCGGCGACGAGGCCGCCAGCGAAGACAGCGGCGAGATCGCGCTTGAGCCCGCCGCCGCCGAGCCCGAACTCCCCGCCCTGGCAGACGAAGGCACCAGCGTCATCGGTCTCGAAGCAGTGGATGACGAACCGACGCCGGAACGCAAAAGCCCGGATCTGGACACGGTACCCACGACGTCCGGCATCGGGGTTTTCGACGACGACGAGATCGAGATCGATGCCGACCCGATGGCCGAAACGCAAATCACCGCCCCGCCGACCGATGACCAGGTTGCGCTGGAAGGCACCGGCAGCGGTTCCGGCCTGCTCGACCTGACCCGTGAGGCCGACGACACCTCGCTCGGCGCCGAACTGCTCGACGAAATCTATCCCGGCGAAGAGGAAGCCGTCGAGGCTGCCGCGCCGGTTGCCGAGGAACCTGCGGCCGAAGAAGAAGCCGAGGAGGAGGAAGAGGCCCCGGTCAAGGCGACGGTGAAATACGTGGAAACTACGGCGCCGGTCGGCGTGACGGTCGGCGATCCCTCCGAAGGGTTATTCTCCGGACTGATGGTCGGAGCGCTGCTCGTACTGGTCGTGGCCGGCAGTGTGGTGGCCGGCATATTACAGGGGTTCTTCCCCGATTATGCGCAAACCCTCAGCAGCAACTTCTGGTACCTACTGATTGGGGCCGTGGTAGTGCCGATCCTGGCGCTGCTGATCGGGTGGGTGATCGGGAAGGCCGCCGTCCCGAAACGCGTCTGACCCGCGAACGAGGCGGGAGGTGGAATAAGGTAGATACCGGCGGCGGCCCACACAGTCGTGTGAGCGCCGCCGGCTCTTATGTCGGCTCACACTTCACAACTTTGAATAGACAGGGGCGCGAACGTTTCATACCATCTCTATGTCGATCACATCGGCTCAGGCCCAGGTAATTGCGCCGGGCATCATCTCTGGGGTCATCTGCTGGTCGATGATTCTCAATATGGTCGAGAGGTTTCATGCGGTACACTGCTGTTCAAAGATCCGGCAAATGGGAAATCCCTGCTGAAAGTAGCCGGCATACAGATCCGTGCCGCACCTTGACCCGATAAAGAGCTGTCTCAGGGCGCGCCATGGCCACACGGCCGCAAACTGCGCGCGAACTGTGAAATTTCCATTGACTAGGACAACGCGGTTGCGTTACGCTCGTGTGAGCGAGTGAGACGCCGCAGGAGGCAGGAAGTTGCACCTCTTTCAACATCAGCGACTACGGTCGCGGTCTCAGCCGTGGATATGTGTGCCGTGATGATCCGTCGGACTTGCGGCTTGCCCAAGATGTAACGGTGGAGTGCATGCCGGCAGCCGGCACGCGAGGAGTGCCTGGAAACAAGTGGAAACCGGCCGTGCGGGGCGTTCCCGTACGTTGCTGCGAAGGCGTAATTAAGTCATTTCACAGGAGTGAGGAGTAAGAACATGAGGAAACTATTAGCATTGACGATCATTTTGGGTGTGTCGTCGTGGGCCTCGGCCGACGTCCTGCTCGACAACATCGGCGACATGTCGGATCTGACGGGCAACACACATGCGGCGCAGGACTTCGAGTCCGCGTACGACATCTATGACTGTGCCGTCATCGACGACTTCGAGCTGACCGAAGACGGCTGGTCGCTCGACAGCATCGAAGCGCTGATCGGATTCTGGAACGGGCCCGGCGGGGAAGACATCAACGATCCGTCCGGCTTCAACATCGGCATCTTCAGCGACTCGTCGCTGATTGGAACCACGCTGGTCGGTGACGTGGCTCACATCGCCAACGTCCCGTACACCACCGCCGATGCCGCCACCGGCCTGGTCCAGTTCGACGTCGACATCGCGCTCGACGCCGGCACTTACTGGGTCAGCGTCCAGCCGATCTTGGCTTACGGCTCTTTCGGTCAGTGTGGCATCATGGGCTCGTTGCTGGGCAACCTGAACGGCGTCCAGGGCAATCCCGCCGGCGGTTTCGGTATCCCGGGCAACATGCAGGGAATCGACGCCAGCGGTGCCTACCGCATCACCGGCATTCCCGAGCCGGCCAGCCTGTTGCTGCTCGGCCTCGGCGTTCTGGCGCTCCGTCGGCGCTAGTTGCCGGCAAGCAAGCGTTTGACGCTTTCGCTCCCCGGCGAACAGCCTTCGCCGGGGAGTTTTTCTTTTGAGCAAGCCCGTGCCGACGCACGTTCGCCGGTTTGCCACCGGTAGCGCGGAGGGCAACGACCAGCTCGGAAATCGGCTCACCAAGACCGAAAACGACTTCCGCGGCGGACGGAATCCCCGGTGCTTCACGGATCAAGGCCGCCGTGCGGCAACGCCCGAAGCATGCCCCGGGGGCATGTAGGGAGCACCGCTGCCTGCCTTGGTCGTGCGGTTTCCCTCTGTTCCACGGGACGTGCGCGATCACGGCACGCAGCACGAACTCGTGTGCCGTCCAAAGTCCTCTAATCCTAGAGCATCTTCAATGATAGTGTAGCGGCCGACGCCCCGTCGGCCGTAGGCATTTCGATGATCCTACGTCCGGTACGGGGCCCGGACGCCACATATTACCGGACGCCACATATTAATTGAATCTGCTATAGCCGTTCCTGTCAGGAGCGGTTGACGCGGCGCTGGGCACCCAAGCGGGCCCGCGGAGTTGACCGCCGCAAATATCCTGGTAGCATTGATTGGAACCGCACCGCTGTTTGTCCTGGTTAGCCTGGGCTGTGGTGCGGACATCGCCGGATTGCCCCAGCGCCAGATTCCGCACACAAGCGAATTCGCGTAACCAGGATGGCAGCCCGTTTTGCCGGCTCAAGATCCGGTGCCAGGTGTGTTTGCGCACTTGGCGGAAAGGTTGTTTATGAAGCAAGCCGAGGACTCGGTGAGGAGGAGCCGCAAGGAGTACCCAGACTTTCTATTGCCGCGCGCGCACCAGCTTGGCGACAACGGTGTCGTCGCGGCCTTCGATACCGACATACTCAAAGTCGGCGTCGACGTGCGCCGGGCTCTTACGCCCACGGCGCCTCCGCCTGATTTTCATCGAAACATCGAACCGGTATTCCCACTTCGAAAGAAATCGTCGTACGTGCTTGGCATAATCGAGGAGTTTGATAACAACCACTTGCCATATGTCGCCGCGTGTGAAGATTTGGGGGTTCCCTACAAGATTCTCGACATCTCCGGGCCGGACTGGATTCAGGTCGTTCGCGGCTGCGGATGCGACGGTTTTCTTGTGTGGCCTTCCTTCAAAGTGAGCATGTGGAAGCGTATGTTCGGCGAGCGGTTGAAGGTCATGGTTGAGGAGTTGGGCCAGACCATCTACCCAACCTATAACGAAGTCTGGTTGAATGAGAGCAAGCTGCGGATGTCTTACTGGCTGGCGGCGAACGGAATCCCGCACTGTAGGACTTGGGTGTTCTACTCGCGCGCGGAGGCGCTGGAGTTTGCTCGAGCAGCCGCCTTGCCGCTCGTGGCGAAGTGCGACATGGGCTCCCGGGGCGCGGGGGTGAAGATCCTTCGGAGCCGCTCGGCGGTCGTACGATATATCAAGCAACGCTTCGGGGAAGGAATGGTCTGTCGAGACGCTGATAGTCGGGATCGTGAATGGGGCAACGTCCTGTTCCAGGAATTCCTGCCGGGAGTCGCTGAGTGGCGAATGATCCGAATCGGCGAGTCGTATTTCGGCCATCAGAAGCTCAGTGAAGGGGAATTCCACAGCGGCTCCGGCAAGGTGGGGTGGTATGAGCCCCCACGAGAACTCTTTGATTTTGTGCGTGTGCTGACCGACAATGCCGGGTACACGGCGCTGAACGTGGATGTCTTTGAAACCCCTGATGGGCGCTATGTCGTCAATGAGATTCAGTCGCACTTTGCGGCTCAGGTGGAATCTCAAATGTACATAGACGGCAGGCCGGGGCGGTACCTATACGACTACGCTGACGGAGAATGGCGCTTCGAAGAGGGGGTTTTCTGCAGGAACAGTTGTTGCGATTTGCGGGTGTCGGCGCTCCTGGCTCTGCTCGATCGAATGGCCGCCAAGTCATCATTGAGTGAGCGGCGTTTTCTGTCGCCGTCCTGAAAATCCGCACGCGACATAGCACTTTGAATTCCGATGGAGGATAAAACAAAACTTGAAAATCACAATTATCGGAGCCGGCAACGCCGGCTTGAGTCATGCGGCCATGATTGCCAAACGAGGTCATGCGGTCACAATCGTAAAAACGACGCGTCTGATGTACGAAGACTCGTTTGACGTATTGAGTCGGACAAAACAAATAGAATATGAGAAGGGCGGCGACAAAGGCGTCGTCGAGATTAAGGAAGCGACACGAGATCTTCCAAGAGCGATTGCTCAAGCGGACGTCATTCTCGTCTTGACGCAAAGCGTTGCGCATGAGACTCTTTCCGAGTTGATTGCGCCTCATCTGCGGAGTGGACAGATTATGCTCGTCTCGCCGGGCTATGCGGGAAGTTTCTATTTTTCGACAAAATGCAAGGGGAAAGGCGTTGTGTTCGCCGAGGGTGAATCGATACCTTTTGATTCCCGGATTGTTGCTCCAGGCAAGGTCAGTATTTGCTTCGAAAACATCCGGAACCCCATCGGGGTTTTCCCTTCCGCAAGAACGGAGGAAACGCTGACGCGACTGAAGGGCATGCTGCCCCGGTACACAGCCCGACAGGACGTGTTGGAGTCCGCTTTCCACAATCCCAACCTTATCGTCCACACATTGGGCGCGATAATGTCGGTTGCCCGCATTGAACATAGCAAAGGCGAGTTTTGGATGTATCGCGAGGCGTTCAGCCCCACGATCTGGAAGTTGATTGAGGATTTGGACGCGGAAAAGAAGGCGATTCTGGAGCATTTCGAATTGCCGACGCAGAGCTTCGCGGAATCATTCCAGTGCCGGACTTACGAAGATCTCAACGTGGATCCTATGGAAGCGTTTCGCCACTACGCTCAATTCGGGTCGCCTAAGGGACCGAGCGACGCGCAAACGCGTTATATCACGGAGGACGTTCCGATGGGTCTGTGCTTCATGTCTTCCATCGGAAGGAAGGCGAACATCCGCACCCCGGTCTGCGACGCCCTGATCGCCATCGCGTCCTCGATGCATCAAAAGGACTACTACGCCAAGGGAAGAACGCTCGGCCAACTTGGCATTGGCCACTATTCCGTCGGTGAACTGAAACGCATCCTCAAGGAGGGTTTTCCTCCCGACGCCTGACAGTCCGCCGACCTTTGCGGCGGACTGCTATCTGCCCGGCGTTTTGGCCGTCGGTTGGTGCGTTGCCCGCGGGAATGCGATAGACTTCCTGGCTGCTATTCTTCGTTGGAGCGATTGGGCTATGGAACTTCCTCGCCGTACACGGGGTGATGAACTGCTGAGGCCGGGCGAGCTGCTCGGCCTGCGGCAGCGCTTGCGGAACATCGCCCGCCGGCATGACCTGACGACCGTGATCGCCTGCGCGTTTGACCATCGCACGCGGATGCTGCCGTTTATCTACGCGGACACGCGCATGGCGCCCGCCGGCGTGCGGGCCATCGGGGGGGCGATGCTCGACTGCGGGTTAAGCAAGACCCGCATCGTGCTCCAGCAGTGGAATCGGCACTTCCGTCCGTCGGAGATGCGCCTGGACGGACGCATCCCCGACATCTTCATGGGCTCGAGCATGCAGATTCACTCGGCCGAGTGCGAGGCCCTGATCCGCGACGCTTGCCGGATCGATCCGGTCCACCGCCCGCTGATCATCGCCGGCGGGCCGAAGACGATCTACGAACCATGGGACGTCTTCAGCGGGGACCCGCTCGACCCGTGGGGCGCCGATGTCGCGGTCACCGGCGAAGAGTATGTCCTGCTGAGCCTGCTAGAGGTTCTGCTGTCGCTTCGGGCAAACGACGAATCGCTGCGATCGACGTTCATACGAGCACGCAACAGCGGCATGCTCGACGACATCCCCGGGTTGGTCTACGCGCGGACCGATCGCGAAGGGGTGGCGGAGGAACTCGTAGACACGGGAATCCAGCGGCTGCTGGGCGATCTCGACGAATTGCCGCCCCCTGTGTTGGGATATCAACTACTCGAGCCGCCGAGCAGAAAGACCACGCTGGGCGCACAGGCCCTCCCGGCCAGCCGGATCCGTCGATACAGCCCGATCAGCTCGCTGGTCCTGACGATGGGGTGTAAGTTCGTGTGCCCCTACTGTCCGATCCCGGCGTACAACCAACGGCAATACCGGGTCAAAAGCGGGCAGCGCATCGCCACGGAGATGGCCCGGCTCGGGCGCGAGTACGGCCTCCATTATTTCTTCGGGGCGGACGACAACTTCTTCAACAATAGACAGCACACGCTGGATATCCTGGAAACGCTGGCCCGGACCGAAATCGACGGCGCCCCGATTCGTAGGAGAATCCGCTGGGCCACCGAGGTCACCGTTCACGACACCCTGGCAATGCGCGAGCATCTGTCGCTCGCCCGGTGGGCCGGCATTCGCTCGCTCTGGATCGGCGTGGAAGACATGACCGCCACGCTCATCAAGAAGGGCCAGAGCGTGGATAAGACGACGGAGGCGTTCCACTTGTTGCAGAGACACGGCATCAACCCGATGCCGATGATGATGCACCACGACACGCAACCGCTGGTTTCTCGGGGACCGATACCCTACGGCTTGCTCAACCAGGCCCGGCTCTTGCGCAAGGCCGGGGCGATCAGCCTCCAGGTCCTGATGATCACACCCGCGACCGGCTCGAAGCTGTACGCCGAGGCGTTTACGTCGGGCTTGGCGTACGAGAGCGTCGCCGGCCGGCGGGTCGAGCA
The DNA here is from genome assembly GCA_030612705.1 of Phycisphaerae bacterium. Classification (GTDB taxonomy): domain Bacteria; phylum Planctomycetota; class Phycisphaerae; order UBA1845; family Fen-1342; genus JALSRY01. Next base: position 13,346 of record JAUWNI010000028.1, read on the forward strand.
GTACATGATCGACGCGAACTACGTCGTCGCGTCGCGGCACGCTCAACCTTGGCGGAAACAACTCAACATCATGGCGGCCTACGTGTACTTCTACAACCCGCTGCGCTTCCTGCTCGCGCTGGCGCGTCCAAAGAGCAAGCTGTACCTCGCCGACGCTCTCATGCAACTCGCGGGCATGTGTGGCCTGCTGCAAACGATTCGGCGAACGCTGGGCTGGGCCATCCGCCTCATGCGCGGCAACATCCAGCGTAAGACAACAGTGCCCGCCAGCCAAATCCCGATGCGTGGCGCGGACGGAGCGCCGGCCAGCCACGCGCTGCCGGGAACGCCGCTGGCCGAGTTCGTTCAGTTGAACGTGAAATCCCCGGCGCCGACGCGGGCGGATTGACGGCGCTCGAGATCGCTTCTTGGCAGGGTTTAGGATTCAACGTATAGCGTTCACTCGGCTCTGGAGGATCTCGCATGGCAGTCATTCTCAGAAGTCGCGAGTCTGATAAGAGGTTTGTTGTTCTTGGATTCGCGAGGAGCCTCTTCTGGTCCGGTGTTCTTGTATGTGATAAGTCCGGCGAACTTGAGTGTCTGCCGCTTCGGTCCGTCCTGGGGCACGTCGTGACCGATCTAGAGGTCGAAAGTGTGGACGGGCAGAAGCCAGAGGCGCTCATCGAGGCCCACCGGCGGGCAGACGTGCAGGCGATTCGGGAGTCGTTTTCGGAAGAGGCCGGGAAGGAAGCAGACAGGCAAGGCAACGACTGATTGGATAGGGCATCTCGTTGGCGAGGCCAGCCAAGCTCGCTCAAATGAACGCAAAATCCCCGTAGCCGTCGCGGGCGGATTGATGGCGCTCGAGATCGCTTCTCGGCAACAACGCAAGGTGCGTCAAGACGCACCTTGCGAACTACGAACTTCCAGTAATCATTCGCCCGATCCGCACTAACGGAACGGTTGGCCTAGCGACGACGCAGCGCCGCCAACACGCCCAGCACGACCAAGCCCAGGGAGGCCGGCTCAGGTACCAAGGACATGTTGTCGTAATAGATCGACGTGGCACCATTTGCGAACAGGTCCACGGCACCGATGTTTAGGGCGCCGCCACCGCTCACACCCTCGGTCCAACTCTTGGCGGAGAGAAGAACACCGCCGTAGTAGAACTCCATCCAGTCAGCGTCGAGGTCGATCTCCGTGCGCAACTCAACCCACTCATCGGTGATCAGAGGCAACTGGGCCGTCTCAAACTCCGACTCGATGACGTTGAGGGCGCTGTCAAACCTGACCTGGATCGACCAGTTGTTCGTCGCGCCAAAAGTATTGAGCAGGATGAAGTAGGACTCGCCCGCGAAGTCGTTCGGGACGTAGGTCCACGCGGTGTAGATCCACTGGCCTTCCGTGTAGCCTTCGTACTGGTGAACCAGGTCCGTGGCGCCCAAGACGTCGACTGAGTTGGGCACGCTCAGCGCCTGCACGTCGCTCGTCAGGGCTCCGCAGCCTGGGCCCCATTCTTCCCAACCACCCTGTCCGACAACCTGACTCCCGGTCGCATAGCTGTCAAAGTCGTCGAACCAATTTGCGTTGGCGGTACCCGCGCACAGCGCAAACACCACCAACAACGCAACTGTGTTTCTCATAAGTTCTCCTCCTCAAGAAAACGGATGTGACTGGCTAAACCAAGGCGTGTAGCACATCGCCCCGGCAAAGCCTTTTCCTTACTCCAGCACAATTGTAACTGCGCACGCCGGTTTTGATCAAGGTTTTTTTGGAACCTTTTTTTGATTAAACCCAGATTTCTAGGGGACGACTACTTACCCGACATTTCCCAAACAGGCGGCGCCCGGCGACGTCCCCGAGCATCTTTATAATGACCGTACCCATCGCCTATGCATACCGAATATTACGTCCGCGGTGGCTCAAGCCGCGGGCGGATTGCCGGCGCTCGAGATCGCTTCTCGGCGGGGTTCAGGACGTAGCGTTCAGGGTTCAGGACGTAGCGTCCGGTCTCCGTGCCGGACGGCCTTCCGTGTAGCGTCCGCCCTCCGTGCCGGACGGCCTTGCCTGTAGCGTCCAGCCCCCGTGACGGACGTAGGGTTCAGACGTGGGGACCCCACACGGCTCCATCACGATAACTTCGGCCACAGGCGGCCGGTTTTCCACATGTACTGCTCGTACTGCCGGCCGAACTGCTCGATCATCATCTGTTCCTCGTCCGCGACGCGCAGGCAATATGTGATCGCCCAGGTCACGATGCCGACCAACCACACCGCCGCGTTTGAAAGCAACGGACCCTGGAAGATCACCCACAACCAGAACGCCGTGTACATCGGATGTCGAACATGCCTATACGGTCCAGCCGTGATCAGTTTGTGGTTTTCTCTGATCTCGAGCACGTTCGACCAGTTGCCGTCCAGCATCTTGAGGGTCCAGCCGTACAGCGCGATTGCCATCGCAAAGCCAACCGCACCAATCAGCCGAGCCCAGGTTGGCATAGTTAGATCGAAGCGTGAGAGCCACGGAGAAAAAACATGAATCAGCGGGATGACCATGATCCCGATGGCGGCAATGCAGACGAGCACACTCTGCTTTGTGTGAGTTCGGGAAATTGCCGTGACGCCCTTCAGGTGCTTGAGAACGTAGGGCACCCTGATCATCATGCTCGCCAACAGGAGCACAACAAAGATCGTCTTGAATACCCGTTCATCCACGTTTCGAATCCGCTACTGCCGGCCGCGCGTCATGCCTCGGCGTCAGCGCCGGCCGCCACTGCGGCGCCTGCCCTGAGCGCAGCCGAAGAGTCAGCAGTGCTCCACCCGCAGTGCGGCCCGGGCGCACGAATCCTGGGTCCGCATTTGAATGGTGCGTCAAGGGATGCACCATACGAACTTATAACCGCAAACGACGGCCGAAATCTGGGTCAAGGTCGGCGAGCCCCAAAGGGGCCTTGCATTGCCCCCGACCGACCCGAGCGAGCTGAGCTTCCTCTCGGTCGACACGCGCACGCCGTACGTGGTAGACTACGCTGGCGAGGACGGCGGGAAAGCCGCCCACTACATGCTCCGCTGGGGCGCCACGTCCGGCGAAAAGGGACCGTGGAGCGAGTACGGCCAGCGCGACGATTGGAGCGTAGGGATCGATACCTCGTGGCTGGAGGTTTGGACCACCCCGTCACCTGTCCCCTCTGGCCTTCATTCGGGAGAACCAACATGCGATTGCAAGAATTCGAATACCGGGAGTACGTTGGGCAACCCGAGGAATGGCGCATCTCCGGGTTGAAGCTCGGCTCAGTCAATCTAATAGTAGGAGAAAACGCGACCGGAAAGACTCGTACCCTAAACACCATCCACTCGATGGCTAAGATGCTTCTGCGGAAGCAGGTCTTTCCAGAGCCACATTGGATAACGAGCTTTGAAGATAATGGCATTAAGTTAGAGTACGACGTGAAGATAGACGAAGGGACCGTCCATCATGAAAAGCTTGTCGTGGACGGCACCAAGACTCTTCATCGCGACAAGGATGGAACAGGAACCATTCGGGCCGACGAGGAGGGCAAACACATTAAGTTCAAGGTGCCCACTTCCGAGCCGGCAGTCCTCACCAAGCGCGATTTGGTCCAGCACCCGTTTCTCGAACCTCTTTATACATGGGCCGATTCGGTTCTCTATTACCCATTCAGTTCGCCCATGGGTAAGGACTATCTGGGAGTGTTCTTGGAGTCCGGTGAAGCGAAAGTGGACCCCAGCAACTTTCAAGCGGTCATCGGGATATTCCGAGATGGTGTCAAGAAGTTCCCGAAGCAATTCGAATCCGATGTTATGGCCGACATGAAGCGTATCGGCTACGACCTGACGGAAGTTGCCGTCGGCCTGGTTCCCGGTCTCCCATCGGGACTTCCGATTCCCGGTCCGGCGCAAGCGCTGTATGCCCGAGAGCGTGATCTGAAGGGCAAGACATGGCAGACCAAGATGTCGCAAGGGATGTTTCGAGCCCTCTCGCTGATCATTCAGACCGTGTACGCCGAGCTTACGTCTGACTCAGGGTGCGTAATCATCGACGATATCGGCGAAGGTCTGGATTACGACCGCTCAACGAAGCTGATTCGGGTTCTGATGGACCGCGCGGAGAAAAGCAAAGTCCAGTTGATCATGGCGACCAATGATCGATTCGTCATGAACGCAGTCCCGCTTGAGGCATGGTCTTGTCTGCGCCGGACTCCGGGTGGATGTGAGGTCCTCAACCATCAGAACTCGAAAGACCTTTTTGACGAATTCAGGCTCACGGGCCTGAACAACTTCGACTTCCTCGCGACCAAGTTCTTGAGCACAGAAAACCAGGACGATGAATAAGCTAGCCGTCTTCGTGGAAGGGCAGACTGAACAGCTCTTTATGCAGCGTCTTATCCAGAAAATTGCGGGACGCCGCAAGGTCGCAATCGAACTGCGCAAAGGGTTCTTTGGGGGCAGGTCTGGCCGGTCTAGGAGTCTTATCCTGCTTGAATCGCCAGATGTGCGCGGCGAGCAGTTCTTCGTGTTAATCGTGGATTCCGCGGCCGAGAACCGCGTAGCATCTGACATCCGGGATCAGTACGAGAGCCTTGTTAATGCTGGATACTCACGAGTGCTCGGCCTGCGTGATGTGTACCCACAGTCGCGCAGCAAGATCCCGCTGATTAGGCGTGCTGTCGAACGCGTTCTCCCCAAGGGCAGCGTAACCGTTGATATCGTCTTGGCAATAATGGAGATCGAGGCTTGGTTCCTCGCGGAATACACCCATTTTGAACACCTCTACCCTGGGATTACGCTGGACAAGGTGAACACCGCTATTGGGGATAACGCGCAGACTCTTGACGTTGAGAACATCGCACACCCGAGCGAAACCCTCAATACCGTTTACCAAATTGTTGGGCGAGCGTATAAGAAGAACAAGGATCGGATTGAACGACTTGTTGAGAAACTTGATTATGCCCGTCTGTATCTCGAAATCCCCAAACGAGTCAGCGCCCTCAAATGCTTATGCGATCATCTTGATTTGTTTCTGTCGTCGGAAAAGACTCATAAGTCGCCTACGTAGCCGCGTATGGTGCGTCTTGACGCACCATTTGAATGTGGACCCGGAGTTGGTGCGGCAAGACGCACCCTACGTCCGCCGCGGGGGGCGGACGCTACTTGAAAGCAGAGTGGCACACACCAAATCCTGAACCCTACGTCCGCCACTCTTCCCCGAACCTCCCGCACTCTTCCCGGGACGTCCCGGACTCTTCCCCGGGGGCGGGTGGCAAGCCCTCCATGGCACCCGCCGGTGCTCTTCGGTTGGGGTTTTGAAGCCGAGGGTCTGGGAGCAGCGCCGCCAAGGCCGTTGCCGCCGGCCTAGGTCGGGACGATCGGGTTGCTCAGCCGGCCGCGAAGCAGCGGGCCATGGCCGCGCGGGTGGCGGCGGCGGGCCTCGACTACGTAGGGACCGCTCGCGTCCGGCGGCATCAGGAACGCCACCTGCTTGGGCGCGTTGGTGAAGACCTGCGCGACGCGCGTCTCGCTCTGGTCCTCGGCGATCAGGAAGACGCCCTCGTCGGGCCGCGCCGCGTCGTAGTCGAGACGGGTACCGTGCAGAAGCATGGCTTGGCCTGGGGTGTAGCGGCCGGGTCGCTCGTCGGGCACGCCGTCGGTCATGATGCGGCGGGCTTCGGCCGGATTCGGACCCTTGGGGGTCGGCTCGACCCGCTCGCGGATGAGGTCTCGGCCGGCCTTCGCAACCGCGCGCTTCAGCGCGCCCGGCAGCACCCAGGCAATGTTGAGCGTCACGTCGGCGTCCTCGATGCGCTCGGGAATGGTGTCGAAGACGCCCTTCATGCCCAGCCGCGAGCGGCCCAGCGGCCCCAGGTCGGCCTCGCGCCCCTGAAAAGCCAGTTGGCGAACCCATTCGGCGGCAGCGGTCAGGACGGCGACGGCGTCCGCCCGCGTGACCGTCGAGCCACCCTCGACGTGGCGGATGAAATCCTCGAACGTGGCCCGCGTGCCGGTATGCAGGATGACGCGGTACGTCCCCGGCCGCACGGTATTCTCTTGAATGCTGATCTTCATTAGAGTCTACCCTGGCACAAGGCGCGCCGCAGGCCGCTGGACACCGCGCTCCGCCGCTGCAAACAGCAATTGATACTGTCACTCTGGCAAAAGGACCGTATCGTTTCTATATGCGACCATATCAATGCGGCAATGCGATAGTATCATCTTACATGTGATCAGTCAAGCTGGAGTAAGCGCATCGCCTCCACCCCCCCTCCACCCCCCCTCCACCCCGCAAGGCCGTAGCGTCGGGGCTCCGTACCCGACGACCGGCGTGATGGGGGCCGATATCTGGGACTGGGTAGCGTGGGCGTCTCGCCCGCGAAGCTGCTACCCACCGCCGCCCGGCCCCAGCGAGCCGAGCTTCCTGTCGGTCGACATGCGCACGCCATGCGTGGTAAACTGCCCCGACGAAGGCGGCGGCAAGACCGCCCGCTACATGCTCCGCTGGGTCAGCACGATCGACGAAAAGGGACCGTGGAGCGAAACCGCCAGCGCGACGATTGGGGCGTGATTGAATGGTGGGCGGTACCCACCCCACGGAACACTATTTGGAATACTGCTGACCCTTCGGTTTGGGCTCAGGGGAGGCACAGTAGTGGCACACACGGCCAGAGATGCGTGGCTGTCGCTGTTCGTGTTTTTCTCAAAGAAGGAGGCCGAGAACAATGGCGAGAATGATTGCGTTTTGCGGAGCGGATTGTAGCGAGTGCGAAGGGTATCTCGCCACGCAGGCTGATGATGATAGCAAGCGCGACGAAACAGCAAAGGCGTGGTCTGCGCGCTATAACGCTGAAATCAAGCCCGAACAAATCAACTGTGACGGGTGTCGCTCGGACGGGCGGAAGTTCTTCTATTGCGCCACGATGTGCGAACTCCGCCAGTGCGGCCTCGACAAGGGGGTGGATAACTGCGCCGGATGTGATGAGTATCCGTGCCAGAAACTCGAAGCGTTCTTTCAGGTGACCCCGGAGGCTCGCGCCGTGCTCGATGGGTTGCGAGCGTAGCGCGAACGGCTCTGTACGTTGCGTCAAGAGGCGCAGCCTACGAACTCCAACCCAGCCACACGTTTCTCCAGCCGCGGGATCACCGCGATCGGTTCAGCGTTCGTGTGTGCTTTAAGCTCTCAGGTCCGGCATTATCAGACGTCGACGCCTTTGCCCTCCAGCAGAACTTGCCAGGAAACCCGTCAACGGTTGCAAAAAAGTTTGCCCTGCAGTGGTCTGTTGTTTATACAGGGAGTGGAGTAGGATAGATGGGGCTTTGAGGTTATCGTCACAGCCCCCGTGTAAGTAATATTGCCTCGCGTGTGAACCGTCGAGTGTTACGACGGGCGCGGGGGGCAACATGTCTAGGAGGTTCTGATATGCGAATTGTGAGTTTTTTGTTTGGTGGTGGTGTGATTCTGATGTTGGTGCTCTCGGCGCCGGCGTTCGCGGACACCGTTTACAACAATCAGGCGGACTTTTACGCCGCCGCTGGATCCCTGTCCGTCAAGGACTTCGAGGATGAGACGCCATGGGCTCACCCGGACGATGCCGGCGTCGGTCAAATGGTCTTCGAGGACTTCACCGCCACTTCGGACCCGGACGCGTTGAAGATCCTGGCGGTGCCGTGGTACGGGAACCACAACATGACTCCCGGCGGCAGCCAATACCTGTCGGCGGACACCGACATCGGTGGCGTGGGTTCGGACGTAGTCATCGTGTTCGACTATCCCATCACGGAGTTCGGCCTGTGGATCACTGACAACGAATATAGTGGCGGCTCGGTAACCGTCCATGGGATCGCTAACCCTGTTCCAGCCGGCCCCGACGGTTGCGAGCACTATTTCGGCATCATCTCCGACGTGCCGTTTACGACCGTCTCGCTCTACATGGGCAACGATAGTCAATGGAGCATGGACGACGTCGCCTACACGCCCGAGCTGTGCTTCGGCGACCTCGACGGCGACGGCGACGTTGATCTCGCCGACCTCGCGCAACTGCTGTCCAACTACGGGATGACCAGCGGTGCCGTGTACGAAGACGGCGATCTCGACGAAGACGGCGACGTAGACCTGGCCGATCTGGCAGCATTGCTCTCCGTCTACGGGACGGTTTGCGACTAATGCACCTAGCCAAAAACTGTTGCATTTCCGGGGAGTGCAAGGCTCTGCCTTGCGTTCGTCCAACGAGCAAAGCTGGAGCTTTGCACGCCCCCAGATATAAGGGACACCCCAGAGAAAAGGAATATTTTACTTTTTCCCTTTTTCTGTCAGTTCGCGTGCGGCGGTGGTAGGTCCTCGACGTGCAATAGGGATCGACACGTCCCGTCGATCAGCAGCAGTGCGACCTCGAAAGGTCACGGAAGGTCACTGCTTGAAAGCAGTGGCACGCACCGAATCCTGAACACTACGTCCGCCACGGGGGGCGGACGCTACACACCGAACCCTCGACTCCGCCGTGTTTTTTCCCCATCGAACAGAAACCGCCCGGCTGACATCGCCGCCGGGGCTGGAACGGTTTCCCCGGAGGGGCCGCCGCCGACCGGCCCGCGCGAGCTGAGCTTCCTGTCGGTCGACACGCGCACGCCGTACGTGGCGGAGAACTGAATTGACCGGTTGAAAACCGGTCCCACATGCAAGACCGCCCACTACATGCTCCGCTGGGTCGCCACGACCGGCGAGAAGGGGCCGTGGAGCGAAACGGCCAGCGTGAAGATTGGGTCGTAGGCCAGGCGGTGCGTCGGGGATGTATACCCGCGCCAGCGCTAGGCACAGCACCCGGCCCTCAGAAAAAAACAGGACCGGTGGCTTGGGATGCGAAGACAGGCTTGTCAGAGCCTGGAGACGGATTAGAATCGGAGAGAAACAGCCCACGACGGTCGTGGACGAGACTCCATCTGGGAAACGTCGGCTCGTTGGTCGGCTCACACGAATCGGGGTCAGTCAGTTCTGCTGGCTGGACTGACTGTTCCTGTCGGAGGTGTTACATGCGCACGACTTTGATCATATCCCTGTTAATCGGTTTCGGCTTCTGCTCGCCCGTGCTCATGGGGCAGCCACCGCAGCCGGAGAACTTGGGCTTCGAGGAGGGCGAGCTGGGCGAAAAGCCCATCGGGTGGAACGTCACGATGCCCGGGTACAACGCGACGATTACCGAGGAAGGGGCGAAGACTGGTAAGCGTTGCGCCCTGCTCGCCAGCATTAAGGGCGAAAAGAAGGCTCCGTTCGGCAATCTCATGCAGTCCATCGATGCCACCAAGTACCGGGGTAAATGCGTCCGCCTGCGCGCGGCGGTGCGGGCCGAGGTCACCGGTGATGAGAACGCTGCCCAACTGTGGTTCCGGGTCGACCGCCCGAACAAGACGATGGGCTTCTTCGACAATATGGCTGACCGGCCAATCCGCGACAAGGAGTGGAAATACTACGAAATCGTCGCCCACGTCCACCGCGACGCCGAGTCGCTGAACTTCGGCCTTATGCTCCGGGTCGACGGCCGCGCCTGGCTGGACGATGTTTCGCTGGAGCCCATCGGCGCCGCCGACCAGGACTACCTGGACGGCAAGCCACTGAACCTCGGCCTCGAGGACGGCAAGCTGGGCGAAAAGCCCATCTGGTGGATCGCCCCGACGCCCGGCTACAGCGCGACGCTCACCGAGGACAACCCCAAGAGCGGCAAGCGCTGCGCCGTGCTCGCGCCCGTGGCGGGGGCGCAGAAGTACCAGTTCGGCAATCTCATGCAGACGGTCGACGCCGCCAAGTACCGGGGCAAGCGCGTTTGCCTGCGCGCCGCCATCCGGGCGGAAGTGTCGGGCGACAACCGCGTTCAGATGTGGCTGCGGGTTGACCGGCCGAACAAGCAGGTGGGGTTCTTCGATAACATGCAAGACCGGCCGATTCGCGACGCGCAGTGGAAGTACTACGAAATCGTGGGTGACATCGACAAGGACGCCGAGTGGCTGAACTTCGGGCTCATGCTCATAGACGACGGCCGCGCCTGGCTGGACGATGTTTCGGTGAAGATCGTCAAAGGCAACTAACACGCAGCCGCTGGTTGGGTTGGGGCGGGTGGCACTGACGGTGTGGCACTGCTCTTGAGCAGTGCGACCTCGAAAGGTCACGGAAGGGCACTGCTTGAAAGTAGTGGCACACACCGAATCCCGAACCCCGAATCCTACGTCCGCCACGGGGGGCGGACGCTACACACCGAACCCTCGACCCCTCCGCGTTTTTCCCCCATCCGGCAGAAATCGCTTGGTTGACGTAGCCGACGGGGCAGAGCGCTGGTAACATACGTCGCCAGTAACGTGCCCATCTTGTGCGCGGGCCGGGATGGAGCACGCCGCCGCAGCGAGAAAGGAAGATACGCATAACATGACGATAGCCGATACGATCACACCAGCGTTGAAAAAGGGGACAGGCACCTCGCGGGGCGACGCCGATTCCGGGGCACCCGGGGGTTCGACTCGGAGCCAGCCCCCTTTTACAACGCATCCTCTGGGATCGCGGGCCCGGGTGCTGCTGACCAGCGTGTTCGGGCCATATGCCCAGGACAACGAATACGGCGGCCGGAAGATCAACCCCATGGAGCTGTATCAGAACCAGGTGACGCGGGTGCAGGGTGTTTTCTCCCTGCGGATGTTCCACCGCTCCTGGGGGCTGATGCTGATCCAGGTCAACATGGACGCCCCGTGTACGCTCCTGGATTTTCCCGTCCTGGAACGCTTCATCGCCGAGATCACGACGAATAAGTACGACATCGTCGGGATCAGCTCGATCATCCCGAACGTCGGGAAGGTGCGGAAGATGTGCGAGCTCATCCGCGAGCACCTGCCCGCGGCCACGATCGTCGTCGGCGGGCACGTCGCGAACGTGCCGGACCTGGACCAGCGAATCGACGCCGACCACATCGTGAAGGGCGAGGGCGTACGCTGGTTCCGCCGCTTCCTGGGGCAAGACGAAAGCCGGCCGATCAAGCATCCGCGGATCGTCTCCGGCTTCGGCTCACGCATTCTGGGTGTCAACCAGTCGGAAAAGCAGGGCGAAGTCGCCGCGACGCTGATCCCCTCGGTGGGCTGCCCGCTGGGGTGCAACTTTTGCTCGACCTCGGCGATGTTCGGCGGCAAGGGCAAGTGCGTCCATTTCTACGAGACCGGCGACGAGCTGTTCGAGGTCATGTGTGACCTGGAGAAAGACCTGCGAGTCAAGTCGTTCTTCGTCATGGACGAGAACTTCCTGATACACCGCAAGCGGGCGCTGCGGTTGTTGGAATTGATGAGCGAACACGACAAGTCGTGGGCGCTGTACGTCTTCAGTTCGGCGAACGTGTTGCTCTCGTACACGATGGAGCAATTGGTGGGCTTGGGGGTCTTTTGGGTCTGGATGGGCATCGAGGGCAAGGATTCCCAATACGCCAAGCTCAACGGGGCCGATACCCACGAGTTGGTGCGCACACTCCAGTCGCACGGGATTCGCGTGCTGGGCTCGACCATCGTCGGGCTGGAAGAGCACACGCCGGAGAACATCGACGCGGCCATCGATTACGCGGTGAGCCACGATACGGATTTCCACCAGTTCGCGTTGTATACCGCCATTCCCGGCACCCCGCTGCACGCCGAGAAGCTAGCCGCCGGGACGCTTCTGGATAACGACGAATGCCCTCTGGCCGACACGCATGGGGAATACAAGTTCAACTTTAGACATATGCACATCCCCGGCGGCCAGGAAACCGAATTCCTGCTTCGTGCCTTTCGCCGCGACTTCGAGGTCAACGGCCCCAGCTTCATTCGGCTGACGCGGACGATGCTCCAGGGCTGGCGTCGCTATAAAAACCATCCAGAACGGCGGATCCGCCAGCGGTACGCCTGGGACAACCGCAGCCTGGCAACCACGTACGCCGGGGCCCTGTGGGCGACCCGGCACTGGTACCGTAACAACCCCGCGTTGTCGGCCAAGATCTCGCGGATACTGAACGACATCTACCGCGAGTTCGGGCTGAAATCGCGGCTGGTTGCGCCGCTGGTGGGCCGCTACTTGCGGTTCACGATGGCCCGCGAGGACCGCCGCCTCCGCCAAGGCTGGACCTACGAGCCGCAGACGTTCTGCGAAGTCAATCAGACAATTGCGGCGGGAACATCCGGCATAAGATAGCAGTACCCGCTCCAAGGAATGGACCATCCCCGCCGCGGAGTGGGCCGATGCCGCTAAGCCGCTCAACTCACGGAATGTCGTCCTCGGACAAAGCCGTTTGGACACCCCCGCTCATGGGCGTGTGTGCGGCGGCGGCCGATGAGCAACAGCGATCCCGAGCGCGGGTGCTGGCCGCGGAACTGAATCTGCCCGTGGACGCACGGGACGGCGTCGATTGTGATTTGCTCCTGGTGGTTACCGGCGACGGTTTGGAGCTCCGTGAGACCGGACGCGGCGCTGCCGGTGGAGTGAAAGCGGACTTCGGCAAAGCCGGGGAGGGCGCCCGCCGACTCGCTACCGCTTCACGCCGACAGCCGCTCGCCCGGGCCGTCGGCTTGAAGAAACGCATGCCAACTATATTTGACGCCACCGCGGGTCTGGGGCGCGACGCCATGCTGCTGGCAAGCCTGGGTTGCACGGTGATCGCCGTGGAGCGCTCCGTGATCCTCGGGGCGATGTTGCGCGACGCGCTGGAGCGCGCGGCGGCGCCCGAGGTGGATGAGACTGAATCGCCGTGTGCGACTACGCGCCAACATCCGAGCCCAAAACGCAATCAGAGCCCGAAGCGTCAGCGAGGGCCCTGTTCCGACTGTGCCGGCCGGCCCGTGCCCCTCGCTGGCGCTTCGGGCTCTGATTATGCGGCGCTTAGTCGCGCACGGTGGTTCAGACAATGCGGCATCACGTTGATCATCGGAGATGCCGTGGACGTGCTTACCCGGATGTCGGATCAGGAGGCGCCGGACGTGGTCTACCTTGACCCGATGTATCCACTCAGCGGCAAATCGGCTTTGCCCAAGAAGGAGATGCGCATTCTCCGGCGGCTGGTCGGCGACGACCTGGACGCCGGCGCCTTGCTGGAGGTGGCCCGGCGTGTGGCACGCGACCGCGTGGTGGTCAAACGAACGCCGCGCGCCCCACCGCTAACGCCCGCGACGACGATGAGCTACCGGGGCAAACTCGCCCGCTACGACGTCTACGTCACGCGGGAATAGAATCCTTTCCAGCCGGAGGAACGGGGACCGGGACGAGAATGGGACACGAAGAAGGGGGATGAGACTCGCTATTGACGGCCGGGCAGTCTGGCTCCACGCGTTCATCTCGGCGGTCTTCATTGGATGTGACCTCGGGGTCCGATTTCGCACGTTCAAACCGACGCTCGCGTTTCATCGCGGCCTTCGCCGCCCTCTTAGCCTGTCGCTCGCGCTTTTCGGCTTCACGTTGTCGCTTCAGAGGCGACGTTCTGTTTCTCTTGGCCATGCAAACTCCCCAAGGCGTCAAACGCCGGCGGAGCCCTGTCCGTGCTGGAGGGGCGGGTCTTCGACCGTCTGGATGCGTTCGACGGTCACGTCGTGGTAAAACCCTTCCTTGCGGAGTTTCTCAGCCTCTGCTTCGGCGGCCTTCTCGGTGTCATGACGGCCGAGCGTGACAGCTAATCCGTCGGTGGATTTGCCACGCACACGCCACTGTTTTGGTTCACCTTGCCACTTCGTCGCCATAAGGGCCCCTCGCTGTTGAAGAGCGAACATTCGCGGCACGCACGCCTTTCTGACGGACCGTTTCGTGAAAACCACCCGGAGAAGGGAAGGCAGCCACTAGCGGCCTTCCCTCCCGGTGATTGAGCTTGAGATTCTCCTAGCGGCCTCTACCGTAGCCACCACCGCCACCACCGTAGCCTCCGCGGCCTCCGCGGCCTCCGCCGCCTCCGCCGCCTCCGCCGCGCGGTTCGCGTGGTTTGGCTTCGTTGACCGTGAGGGCGCGGCCGCCATGATCTTGCCCGTTTAGAGCGCTGATCGCCGCTTCCGCCTCCGCGGCGGAGCCCATCTCGACGAATCCGAATCCTTTGCTCCGGCCCGTCGAGCGGTCTTCAATGACCTGGGCGCTGTCAACCGTGCCGTGCGGCGAGAACATCTGTTCCAGATCAGAACTGCTCACGTCGTACCCCAGGTTCCCGACATACAATTTTTTACCCATCGCATTTCTCCTATCGATGGCTGCGTGACCCGTTGCTTTACTTTCAGGGTCGCAATTGAAAGTGACCGTGGTTCCGGCCAAGAAGGTAGGAGGGCGATCTAAGCAATACGATGCGGGACTTGCAGGACAAATGCCACCTCTGCGCCCGGTTCGTCAATCCGACCATCCGCATTATACTCCGGATCCCAGGGAAGTAAACCAACTGTTCTTGGATACTCTGTTTCCGCGTAGCGTAACGAATGTTGGGGAAACTTCTGGATCGGGGTTTTTGAAAGGATAGTCTCACGACCTTTCCACAAGCAAGTGAAAGGAAGGTGAGCCTATGTCTGATACTGAACTGACGGTATCGCAACCGATTGTGATCACGGTAACGGTGGACGGGTTGGATTTCAATGAGGTGGTCGCGGAGATCCGCCGAGCCGCGGCCCAGGCCTGCGGCGAAATACTGGGCTGCGTGTTGCGGGCGGTGTGTCAGGAAGTTCGCACGTACCTGGACCGGCACGAAGCGCTGCTGTGGAAGCATCGCGAGTGGGAGCGGCGCACCACGGTCTGCAAGATGGGCAGCGGCGTGATCGAGAAGACGATCGAGACGCAGATCAACCGGCGGATGAAGAAGCAGGGCATGAGCTGGTCGGTGCCCGGTGCTCGCCGGCTGGCCAAACTGCGCGTGCTGTATCCGGACCGGCCGCGCTGGGAGGCGTTTTGGGCACGGTCGTTGTCCGAGACCGGACAGCACACACCCGGTGATCCGACAGCGGAGGTGTCCTGAGAGCGTGGTCGTCGTATAGTACGTGGGCCGTCGGAGAGGATAGGGCTCCGCTGGCGAGCGACCCGAGCGCCTCGACGGTGGCTACGGCATAGGGATCAGGCTTGCGGCCGTCGACTGCGAGCCTGCCCTCTCCTTCCCACCTGCCGGTAGCCCCCAAAGCGATAAACGCATCTGTCGAAGCTCTGGGAGCGTACCCAGAACAAGAACGCGTCGTGAGCCCAAAAATCAAATACCCCAATTAAGGGTTACACTACCCAAAAAGCACGCAGTCGGTGCCTCCGTTGGCAACGAAGGAGAAGTTGTGTAAACTGAAATGTTTGATGTTTTGAAGCTTTAACTCCAGGAGAACATCTATGTTCGGCGGTGAAGAAGTTGAAATTACTCCCGGGATGCAGCGGTACATCGACAAGAATAACGCGTATCTCGCCAAACGCGACAAGTACATCCGCGAGACGGTCAAGAACTGGAAGTTCGACACGATCGCCGTACACGGGCTCTACTCTGTCGAGGAGGCGATCGAGGATTATCAGGGCGCCATCATCGAGCCCATCTTCATGAGCGCCTCGCAGGCCTACCGCGATTCGGACGAGATGGCCGCCGCCCTGGCTTATCTGATCCCCACCTGGTGCTACTCGCGGATCGCCAACCCGTCCACGTATTACTACGAGTGGATGCTGGCCATGCTGGAGAGCTACGGCTTCGACGGCGAGACGGGGTGCTGCTCCACGTCGTCCGGGATGGCGGCGATCATGACGGCCACGCAGCCGTTTCTCGTACACAAGAAGCAACACACGCATGAACCGCGGAACTTCCTCGCCACCGCGCAGTGCTACGGCGGCACCTTCCAGCAGTTCAACGTCCGCCTGATGGAGGAGCGCGGCATCGAGTGCCGCTGGATCGAGGATCCGACCAACATCGACAATTGGGCGTCCAAAATCGACGAGAACACTCGTTTTCTCTACGGCGAGTTGCCCAGCAACCCGCAGCAGGGCTTCTTCGACGTCCCCGCCGTGGCCGACCTGGCCCACAGCCACGACCTCCCGCTGATCTGTGACTCCACCGTGGCCACGCCGGCCCTATTGCGACCGATCTGTCACGGTGCGGACATCGTCGTGCAGTCGGCGACCAAGAGCCTGACGACGAGTGGTTTCGGCGTCGCCGGCGCGTTGACGGCGCGCAAGAACCTGGTGTCCAACATCGACAACGACGACCTGAAGCAGGACTTCGCGCTGTACGTCAAGTATATGCCGAACCGCGACTACGGCCCGAACCTGCACCCGCTTCAGGCGATCATGACCATGAACGACATGCGGACGCTGCGCTCCAAGATGGACCTGCTCAGCCGCAATACGATGAAAGTGGCCGAGTTCCTGCAAACGCATTCGCAAATCGAGAGCGTGCAGTACCTGGGACTGCCCAACCATGCACTGCACGAGCTGGCCAGCAAATACATGTGGCTGGTCGACGCCGAGTACGACGAGCTGTACGGCAAGCCGGTCAACCGCTACGGCCACCTGATGTCGTTCTGCGTGAAGGGCGGCGCCGAGGAGACCCGCAAGTTCTTCGACGGCCTGCAACGCATCTGGCGGGCCACCGACCTGGGCCGCATCAAGAGCGTCGCGACGATCCCCGCGATCTCAACCCACCAGCAGCAAGGCGAAGAGGGCCGCAAGCTGGCCCACGTCCCGCCAAACATGGTCCGCCTCTGCGTCGGCGGCGAGCACGCGGACGACACCATCGGCGATCTGGATCAGGCCCTGAACAAGGTCGGTTCAAAGACGGCGGTGGCGGTGTCGTAACAGTCCGCCGTAAAAGTCATGTAGCGGCCTGCGCCGCGCAGGCCGAACGCCCAAAGTGGCGTTCCGGCCTATTACGGCCGGCGAGGCGCCGGCCGCTACGTTATTCCCGCCCCATAGTGACTACTGCGGCGGACTGTTAGGCATTGCGGATTGTGGATTTGTGCCGGATACGATCACCAATCCCCAATCGTCAATCTCCAATCGTCAATCGGTCGCCGATTCATCAGTTGACGGTCGATCGAGCACCAGAACCCGGTCGTTTCCCCAAGTGGACCAGGAAAAATGAGTAACCGACACGAAATCTCCCGCCGTGACTTCGCCCGATACGCCGCCTGCGGCGCAGCGTCAATCTACCTCCACGGCTGCGCGTCGACGCCACGACGTGTCGTCGGTTCATCAGCAATCGCCGGACAGCCGCTACCACAACTGACCGATCGTGACACGTTCCGGCAATTGGCGGACGCCGCGCTCAACACATCGAGCGCGGATCACATCCTTGTTTCGCTGAACGAACGTATCGGCGGCCTGACCCAATTTCACAACGATCAGATCACCGACCACGCCGACAACCCAAACCGGCAATTGTCGGTGACCGTCGCGTTCGGACGGCAAGTCGGCTCCGCTACCACGGACAAGCTGACCGCCGATGCCGTGGTAGCCGCGGTTATCTCCGCGCAGCAGGACGCCGAGGCGTCGTTGCCGAATCCGGATTACCTGCCGCCATTGCCGCCGCGGCGATATCCAGTCCTGCCGACGTATCGACCCGAGACGGCCGAAGCGGGGCGTACTCGCCGAGCCGCCGACGCGTCGGAAGTGACAAAGCTGTGTGCTTCCGCGAATCTCCAGGTATTGGGAATCATCGCGACTTCCGCGCGTGCGGTCGGGATCGCCGCCGACACCGGGCTGTTCGCCTTCGAGCAGCGCACATTGGCCGAATTGGACATTACGTCGGTCGGTTCGGACGTGCCGATCAAAATCGCCAACGTCAACCGCTCGATCGACGATCTCGGCGTCGTGGAGCGAACCCGCCAAGCCGTCGCCAAAACAAAGTGGCTGGCACATCCGCGCGAACTGACGCCCGGACGTTACACGGTCATCCTCGAACCCACGGCGGTTGCCCAACTACTCCGCCCGCTGCTCGACGCGACCGCCGCTCACACCTATCACAACGGCACCAGTGCCTTGCGGGATAAACTGGGCGAGCCGCTCATCGACTCGCGCTTTACTCTGAGAAACCGCCCGGATCATCCCGCTCTCATCGGCAACGGCTTCGACGCAATCGGCCTGCCAACCAACGCGAAAACCTGGATCGAGCGCGGCGTGCTCACACAACTTCACTACGATCGCCTCTCTGCTCACCGATACGACACGCCGCCCACGTTTGCGCCCGACGCGTGGCACCTTTCGAGTGTTGATCCGACCGGCGAGTGCATCGACGACCTGGTACGCGCAACGGAGCACGGCATCCTCGTGACCAATCTCGATCAAATTAAGTCTGTCGATCCCTCGGACCTGACGTTAACCGGACAAACACGCGACGGAACGTTCCTGATCGAGGACGGCAAAATCGTCGCCGGCCTGACAAACCTGAACTGGCGAGAGAGCCCGCTACGAGCGTTCAACCAGGTACGGACCTACACCACGCCGCTCGAAGCCGTGGTCTCACCGACCGCCGTCCCGAGCAACGCGGTAACGTCAGGCGTGCGCAAACTGCTGGTGCCGGCAATAACGATCAACGACTTCAACATGGAAGAATGAAGCAGGAATAGCGAATTAAGAAAAGGACAGCGCTGCCCGGCCAAGTAATTCGCTATTCTTAACTCGTAATTCCCGCCAGTCCGATCGCCCACTCGATCAACTCCGCCGCGTTCTGCATCCCGAGTGGGAAGACGCTGCTGTCGAGCGGCGCGAGCTCAAAATTCTGCTCGATGAGCAGGGTGTCGTTGCCGCAGCTCGTGTCCATCAGGCTGCTGTACTTATGCGTGTGTACGAGGCCCAGCAGGTGACCGATCTCGTGCGCCGTCGTGTTCCCGATCGCCAACGCCATCTCCTCCAGGCTCGGCGTGGTCGAAAACGCGTTATAGAAGCCGCTGGTGAAGATGATCGCATCGTCGGTCTGGTCGGCGTTGAAGGTGTCGATCTGCTCCGCAATCGCAAACGCGCTGTGGTCGAAGCCGCCGAAGTGAACAGTCGTGTGAGGGTCGCTCGGCTCGGCGTCGTCGTCCGAGCTCAGCAGCACCAGGTTGAAGCCTTCAAAACGATCCGCGATGACCTTTTGGATCTCGTCTTTCAAATCTTCGGTATGACCTTCATACGGGCCGACGTCGGCGGCGTCGAAGGGATCGAGGTCGTAGACACCAACATTCTCGATGGCAATGTCCTGCCCACCCGCCCAGTTCAGATAAACAATCTGCGGCTCGGGATCGAGAATCCCCACGGCCCGCGTCACGCGCACGAGCACGCGATAGTCGCCAAGCGAACCGCTGCTCGGAAAAGGCGCCACGCCGAGGTAAAAGTGACCCTCGCCGCCATGAACGATAATGTCGATCAAGGGGTTGAGATTGCTCGCGTCGGGCGTGCGGTCGTCGTTGAAAGCCAATAGGTATTCGCGCTCGTCAAAAACCGCGGCGAGCGGGTCAAGATCGCCGGAAATCGTCCGCACGTCGATGTATAGCCGATCACCGGGCGCCAACACGCCCAGATCGAAGATGTCGGCGTCCTTCATGCTTTCGATAGTGGCGTCGAATTCGATCCGGCCTTCGCTATCCAGGGTAATCTCGGTCGCGGTTGCCAGCGTGTCATTCCCACTCTCGTCGAGCGACGGGATGACCGAATCCGGCGTCGTAAACGGACAACCACCAGGACACAAAACAACCAGCAGCCCGACCACGGCGGCGTAGCGAAAAAGACCCGTGATTACGCGTGCTCCACCAACGCTGATCCGATGGATCATCGTTAATTGGGTGGCCCACCTCTTTAGAGGTGGGGGACACGAATAGGGCCTCGATTCGTGTCCCCCACGGCTAAAGCCATGGGCCACACACCCGAACCACCCCCCAATCGAAGGTGGATGTGGCGCTAGAAACAAACTCGGCATGTGGACTTTCGGCATCTCTCAGACTCCGGCGACCACTCCCTGCTAGTGCTGTGTCAGTGTTGCTTTGATGGGTTCAACCCGAGGAGCCGCGGACTTCAGTCCGCCCGGTCCTTCAGGAAGAGTAAACTTTACTCCCCGCGGCGCCGCGCGGACTGAAGTCCGCGGCTCTTCGAGTATTGTTGCCCTCTTCAAGTATTATCACGGCCTCGAAAGAAACACTACCCGTCAAATGTCGTGTGACAATACACTAGCGACTATATCGCTGGCCGCGACGCCCTATTCGTGATCGAGGCTCAGGCACGTGCCGCACGAATGGTGCAACTCTTCTTCCGCAAAGCGGCGGATCGCTTTATACGTCGATGACTTCCGCCAGGCCAGCGTTTTGGCCGACCCGCCGGATTTGCTCCCGACGGTTTGCGCCAGCAACCGCGGCGAATCCTCCCAGCCGGTGGCGAACACGCTCTCCTCGAGTGGGCCGCGGAGAAAGCTCTGGTTCTCGGCCAGATCCCACGCCGACCCGGTCGTGTCCATGAGGTCGTCGGGGTCACACGTGTGGTACAGCCCGAGCAGGTGTCCCAACTCGTGACTGGCCACATTCGCGATCATGACCGCCATTTCCTCAGGCGTCAGTTGCATCGTCCAATACGGAGCGAAGTTTTCAATGTAAACCATCGCATCCTGCGACAGATTACGGTTGTAATTATCCACGTTATCGGCAAGTCCCAGGAGTCCGGACTCATCACCGCCGAAATGGATGACCGAATGCACCCCCTCGGGCGGTGGGCCGTTGTCAGAGCTCAGGATCACGACGTCAAGCCCGGCGTAATCGGCCTGCATCTCCGCCAGGATCACGTCCTTCAGCTCCTGAGTGTGACCGGCATAGGCCTCGCCGATAACCGCCGCGTCAAACGGCGCGAAAGAAATCGGATCGCGGGTATGTACCTGCACGTTCCGCCCCTCGCCGAAATTCAGCCAGACCACCTGCCGAGTGGGTACCGGGACGCTTTGTCCGGCCTGGAACGTCGCTTTCAGTTTGAAGCTTCCGCCTTGACCATAGATCGGCGGCATGATCCCCAGATAGACCAGATCGGTGTCCGCGCGTAGCAAGTGATGCAGCGACTTGCTGTACGACATGTACGTCCGCATCAGCAGGTTTTCGTCGGCGTCGAACAGTACCACGACGAACGGGCCGTCCAGCATTCCGTCCGGAACGATATCCCACTCGTCACCCCGCGTGCCGGGCCCGAGCTCGAACAGTCGATAATTCCCGGCACCGGTAACGGTCCCGGTGTAAACCTGCGAACTGCCGGCAGCAGGCGGCGGCGTGTCGCTAGATGCGGGCTGGTCCGTCGATGCGGGCGTGTCAGTCGCCGCGCTGGCGACGGTACTGATGATGTCATCCCCCTCCGAATCGAGCGCCTGCGGCGCACAACCGATGAGTAGCGTTGCAACAAACGTAGTCAGTAACAAACTGGAAAACTGTCGCATGTCTTTACCCCTCCAGGCGTTAGGCCATGCGGAATCACTATTTCGGCGGGCGCGCAAAGCCCAACCGGCCGATCCGGGGATCGGCAATGCTGTTCGTGTCAATCACTCCCTGGGGTCGGCCTTGGGTTGACTCAACCCGCGGGCCGCTCGCGTATGTACTGCTCAAAGTATCGAAAACATGCGAAGCGAATGCGAAATCGGTAGCCGAAAAAACTTACCGTAACCGGTTCCAATGGGCGGTCACGCCCGCACTTCTGATAACGATTGACCTCTCATCTCAGTGATGCGGGCCGGCGTCAGTCTCAAAAACCGTCCGAATTGATGTAACCGCCCCATCAAGCCGATTTATCCCCTGGAGAAGGGTCTGAACGAACGACTGCGCTAGATCCCCCAGAACCGGAAGCGCCATGGATGCTGAGAAAATCGTAAAACTGACGCCCGAGGCGATTCGCGAACTGCTCGACTCGCATCGGATCGACGCCCAGAGCAAGCACCCACCCGGCAAACGCCAAGAGGAGCGCTGGCCGTTTCCCGGTACCGTCGAAATCTGGTTGCCGGACGATTGCTACGGCGAACGCCACATTCTGGCCACGCTGCACAACCTGAGCCCAAACGGGTTGGCGATGCGAACTCGGCGACCAATCCAAACCGCCACACGAATCTCGCTGGCGGTCCATGAACCGGAACTAAGCTGCTACGGCCACGCCATCGTCCGTCACTGTACCCGTGCCCCGGTCGGCTACCTGATCGGCGTCGAGTTCAGCTACGAGGTGGAGGAAGAGGCCGAATAGTCGCGAAAAAACCGAATATTGGGGGTACGGTCGAGGGCAAGCCATGTGCTTGCCCTCGCATCAAACACCGAACCCCCCCACTTCTGCCCCACCGCTCGGCAGGTTAGAATCCCCGCCATGCAATCAACCTTTGTCGAACACTACCTGCCGAACGGACTACGCGTCGTCTGCGAGGTCATGCCGCGCATCCGATCCGCCGCCCTGGGTTTCTTCGTCCGCGCCGGCTCGCGAAATGAACGACCGCACGAGCACGGCGTCAGCCACTTCCTCGAGCACATGTGCTTCAAGGGCACGCCAAACCGCAACTACCACGACATCAACGTGCGATTCGACGAGCTCGGCAGCATCTACAACGCCTTCACCAGCAAGGAGCATACGGTCTACTTTGGCTGGGTGCCGGCAACCCGCGCTTCGGCCCAACTCGAGCTGCTCGCCGACATGATGCACCCCAGCCTGCCGCCCGATGATTTCGAGACCGAGCGCAGTGTCGTCCTGGAAGAGATCGCCATGAGCGGCGACAGTTTCGAGCACCAGGTCTGGAACTTTCTGCACGAATGCTGCTTCAGCCGACACCCGCTCGCGCACGAAATCCTCGGCGAGCAGGAGACCGTCCGGAAAATGCCGCGCGACGTGATGGTGGATTATCACCGACAGCGGTATGCGCCCAAGAACGTCTCGCTGGTGGCCGCCGGTGCGATCGAGCCGGAGGAGGTCTTCGCCGCCGCCGGACGATACTGCGGCCATTGGCAACCGGCGACGAACGGCGACGTCGAGTTCCCCATCCCGCCGCCACTCTCGACCGGCGTTCAGAAGCAGAAGCTCGACCGCTTCCAGCAGCAGTCCATCATCCTGATCTATCCCTCGGTCCACAACGGCCACGCCGACGGCGAGACGATCGAGGTCTTCCAGTCGCTCTTCGGCGGGATGAACTCACGCTGCTATTGGAACATCGTCCGGAAGGGAATCTGCTCGCAGGCCGGGGCGGCCTGGCTCAGCTACGCCGATTGCGGCGCCCTGGCGTTGTATGCCGACGGCGAGCCCGACCGCTGCGAAGACATGCTGTCGGCACTGAAAGAGCAAGCCGCCGACGTGACCAAAAACGGTTTCACCCCCGACGAGGTCCAGCGCGTAAAAAACCGCCGCCGCACGCATTTGGCGTTAGAGGCCGAGAACCCGCGCACGCGTCTGATGCAGTTGGCAGACGATCTCGAAGCTTACGACTACGTCCGCCCGCCCGACGCCCGCCTGGCTGCCGTCGAAGCCGTCACCGAAAAAACCATCGCCGCCTACCTGGACCGCCACTCGATCACCGGCAACGCCCTGCTGCTATCCTGCGGCCCCCGCGACTGGCCCCAATAAAAACGGGGAGGACAAGTCTCTGACTGGTCGTCTAGCAGTCCGCCGCAAAAGTCATGTAGCGGCCGACCCCCGTGTCGGCCGTGGAATACGGGAAAAC
>JAUWNI010000007.1 GCA_030612705.1 Phycisphaerae bacterium
CCCAGCCCCAAATCATCGGTTTGCTCCGGGCGCGTTTCACCATCCAAGAATCATGCGTATAATCCGGGTTTCTTGTGGGGGTACGGGTTGTGGGTTTTCGCCAATGCGGTATCGGAGTGTGTTATGAAGATCCTAGTCGCAGATAAGATGGAACCGTGGGGCCTCGATCAGCTCAAAGGGTTGGCCGACGAGGTGGCGTTCGAGCCGGACCTTAAGGACGATGCGCTTAAGAAACGCCTGGCCGAATTCGACCCGGACGTGATGACCGTCCGCTCGACCAAGGTTCCCAAGGAAATGCTGGCGGCCGCGAAAAAGCTGCGTCTGATCATCCGGGCCGGCTCCGGCTTCGACACGATCGACATCAAGGCCGCGGCCGAGCGCGACATCCGCGTCTGCAACTGTCCGGGAATGAATGCAATAGCGGTTGCCGAGTTGGCGATGGGCTTGATCCTCGCCCTGGATCGAAAGATCCCGGACAACGTCGCCGATCTGCGGGCCGGCAAGTGGAAAAAGAAGTTTTATGCCAAGGCCGGCAAAGGCCTCAAAGGCCAGACGCTCGGCATCATCGGGGCCGGTCGCATCGGAGCCGAACTCGCCAAGCGGGCGCTCGCGTTCGACATGAAGGTGCTCTACTACCACATCGGCCGCCAGTTGGAGCTGGTCGACCATCCCAACACCGCCCGGGCCGAACTCGACGACCTGTTGCTCCAATCGGACATCGTCTCGATCCACGTCCCCGGCGGCGGAGCCACGCACCACCTGATCGACGAGCGACGGCTCGCCCTGATGAAAGACGGGGCCGTGCTGATCAACACGAGCCGCGCTGGCGTGATCGACGAAGCGGTGCTCATCAAAGCACTCAAAGAGGGCAAGCTGAGCGGCGCCGGGCTCGACGTCTACGCCGACGAGCCCGCGGCCGAGTCGCCAACGATCGACTCCCCCGTTACCAAGGTCCCGAACATCTACGGGACACACCACATCGGCGCGTCGACCGAGCAGGCCCAGATGGCGGTCGCCGAGGAAGTCGTCCGGATCGTGGCCCGCTTCAAGGAGACCGGCGAAGCGCTACACTGCGTCAACCTGGCGCAGCCGATCGCCAATCCGATGCTGATCGTCCAGATGGAAAACAAACCGGGCGGGCTGGCGCACGTCTTCGGCGTCCTCGGCGAAGCGGGCATCGCCGCCGTCGAGATGGACCAGGTGATCCACGACGACGGCAAGTCGGCTTGCGCCCACATCCGGCTCGACAAGCAGCCGGACGAAGCGCTCGTCGAAAAAATTCGCGCAGGCCACCCGACGATTACCGGTATCGATGTAATCAGCGTTGCCTGAGGCGCTATTGCTATGTCACAGTTGAATTGATGGATCATCGTTGATTGGGTGGCCCATCTCTTTAGAGGTGGGGGACGCGAATGTTCGGTCGATTCGTGTCCCCCAAGGCTGAAGCCATGGGCCACCCACCCATCAATTGAGGTGTGACAGAGCAATAGTAGAATCCGAAGAGCCGCGGACTTCAGTCCGCGCGGCGCCGCGCAGGCGCGTAACGTCACCTGAAAGCTGTGACAGCGGGTATTGGTGAAGTGACGGAAGAAACACAACTGCTGGTCGTCGGCGGCGGACCCGGCGGTTACGTCGCCGCTTTCAAGGCCGCCGACCTCGGCATCGAGACCACGATCGTCGAGGTTGCCCCGGTCCTCGGAGGCGTCTGCCTGCGGCAGGGCTGCATCCCCTCCAAGGCCCTGCTGCACGTCGGCCACCTGATAAACCACGCCGCCGAAGCGGAAACCTTCGGCGTCACTTTCGACAAACCCAGGATCGACATCGAGCAGCTTCGCGGGTGGATGCAAGGCATCGTCGACAAACTCTGCGGCGGCATCAACACGCTCGCGAAGAAACGCAACGTACGCGTCATTCACGGCAAAGCAATCTTCGAGGATTCGCGCACGGTACGGATCGAAGGCGGCGACGTTGCCCGTCTCGGGTTCAAACACGCGATCATCGCGACCGGCTCGCGACCGGCACGTTTGCCCGAGTCGATCATCCCGGCCGACTGCTGCATCGACTCGACCACAGCGCTGGCGCTCCAGGACATTCCGGAAACGTTGGCGGTGGTCGGCGGCGGCTACATCGGGCTCGAACTCGGCCAGGTCTACGCCGCCCTCGGCAGCAAGGTCACCGTGATCGAGATGCTCCCGCAACTGCTGCCGGGCACGGATGCCGATCTCGCGCGCCCGCTCGCCGCCCGGCTCAAGAAGGAATTCGAGGCGATCCACACTACCGCCAAGCTCGAAGGTGCCAGGAAGATTGACGAAGACGTCGAGTTGACCTTCACCAAGGGCGGCAAGGAGGAAAAGCAGATTTTCAAACGCGTGCTGGTCTCGGTCGGCCGAACGCCGAACAGCAACAACCTTGGCTTGGATAACACCAAGGTCAGGGTTAACGAGCATGGGTTTATCGAGGTGGACGCGCGGCGGCGAACCGCCGACGAGTGCATTTTCGCGATCGGCGACGTCGCGGGCGAGCCGATGCTGGCACACAAGGCGTCGCGCGAGGGGATCGTCGCGGCTCGGGCCATCGTCGACCAACCAGGTGTTTTTAATCCGAAGGCGATCCCGGCGATCGTCTATACCAGCCCGGAAGTCGCTTGGTGCGGGCTGACCGAGACACAGGCCAAGGAGCAAGGTCTGGAGATCAGGATCGGCAAGTTCCCGTGGGGCGCCTCCGGCCGGGCCGTGACGATGGGGCGTCCCGAGGGTACCACCAAGATCATCGCCGACGCGAATACCCGCCGCTTGCTCGGCGTCGGAATCGTGGGCGAGCATGCCGGTGACCTGATCGCGGAAGCCGCGCTCGCGATCGAGATGGGTGCGCGGGTCGAAGACCTCGCGGCTACCATCCACCCGCACCCGACCACCAGTGAGACAATCATGGAAGCCGCCGAAAGCGTCTTCGGAAAAGCGATCCACTCGGCCCGCTAAGCGATGGAGTAGCAATGCACGTCCGGCTGACGATTCTCGCCGTCACACTGGCAACCATCGCCGGCTGTCAACAAACACTCCCCGGCACGGACGTGCAAGCCGACGGCGAACAAGGCAAACCCCTCCCGCCGACACTGGCGCGGATGCAGAAAGTATATGCCGACCTGCACAGTGGTCGCTTCGTCTGCCTGGCAGATTTCAACACGTTGCCGCAGGCGTCCCTCTTTCGCACACTCGGCCCCGACAGAGAAGAAACCAAAGACCAACCGGGAATCAGCGTACGGCATAGCATCGACGAAACCGGCGCCGGCGGACTGAAGGCCCGCTTAGGCGGTCCCGACGAACAGCTAATGTTCGACGGCAAGCGTTCGGCCAAGCTGGCCTTGCCGCGCGATTGGCAAAAATACAACCTGCTGCTGTTCAACATCTACGGACCGCCCGGCGGATTGATGCTGGAATTTTCGATCGAGAGCGGAACCGACACGCCCCTCCGCTCGACGCGCATGCTCTTCGCCAAGCTCGGCTGGCACTTGTACCGCATCGATCTGGCCGCGATCGGCGAGGAAATCGACTTGGCGGACGTCCGCACCTTGTGCTGGCACGCTCCTAAATTGACGAATCCGGTCGACCTCTATTTCGACGACTTCCTCCTGACGGACAACATGCGCCACCTGCTCGGGAAAGACGCTGGCGAGGGCGAGTTGTACGTCATTTCAGCGGGTCGGCGAATCGTTGTCGGGGCGCGCGGGCGTTTTGAATTGGCGTTTGACGATGGTGTAATCGTCGAATGGCACGCCAACGACGAACGCAACCTCACGGTCCGCAGCGGGTTGGGACCGTGGCCGGTCCCGTTGCCGCGGGAGTGGAGCTTTCGCCGCGCCGCCCCGGTCGTCTACGACGATCCAGCCTTGTATGAAAGCTGGGGCGGGCGCGTCGCCGCGATGCAGCGCGTGGTGGAAAAAAGCGGTTTTCGCGTGGTTCTCGAAGGCATCTGGCGATTCCTCCCGGAATATGACGAAAATATTGCGGATTCAGAGTCAGTAAAGGCACCCGAGAATTCGTGGCGCTACGTGATCTACCCTTCCGGGCAAGTTTACGTGCAAGTCACTTCGCATGCTCGTGATGCCGGTTGGCCGGATACCCGCGTCGGATACGCCCTGGCGCTCGACGGGCGCAGCGGCTTTGAGCGAATAAGCCCCGACGCGGGCTACCGCGGGGGAGCCGATACGAACTTCGTGCTGATGTCGCAGCCCGGCCGACAGCGACCCGATCTGCTCTGGAGTGTCCACACGCCGGCGGCGGCCGAGCGGCAACTGGAGCTTGTGTCGGCCGACGGGCGGCGAATTGCAGTCACCGTCGGTGACCTCGAGCCGGTTGATACCATCGAGACGGCGCACCTGCTGCGATTCTGGCCGCCTGACATCGACGCCGCCCTCGAAGGGCACACTTTCGCCGCCGACTATCAACACCCCGCAACGGTCGAGGCGTTACGCGGCCGGGTTGTCGATGATGCGCCGGGAGACTTAAATCGGGACGGGTTCAACGAATCGGAGGGTTGCTACGAGCTGGCGCTGGCTGACGGGCTGCTACGCTTCAAGCTCAAACCAGGGTTGTTTCTGCGGCATCGACCGATTTTCCGCGTCCGTGGAACCGCGGGCAAGGATTGCTGGGTATACGCCGACGGGCGTATTATCAACCGCCAGGGGCGTGACCAGACCGGCAATCTGCTGTTTACCCTGCCACGTGTGATTAGCGTGCCGCTGACGATCGAGGTCAATACGCGTTCGGGCACAACTCCACCCTGAAGCTCGACCGACCGATGAGATTATTGGGAACGCGGACTGAGTAGGTGTGACTATTTTTGGTGGCAGAGCGAAGTCTTTGGAATGGCGCGAGCCGTGCCGACACACGCGCGATTCGTGGTGGCACGGTCTGGCCTCGCCCAAACCAGTCCGCGTCCATGGAAAACCCGTCCCAGCGAGGACAGGCCGTGGTTTGCAACAGGGGCGTAACGTCGCGGCCGAGTAGCCACGGCCTGTCGTCGCGGCGACGTTTTCCGCCTGTCACGAGCCACCAAACGCGACGACAGACCGTGCCACCCCGGTCACCACCAAATATGGTCACACCGGTTGATTAGAGCGATGGGCGAGTTGCTTGACGCGGATCGGCAAGCAATCTAGTATAAAGTGTGTAGCGGCCGATGAGATTGGGAGTTTCCCGAATGGGATTGTGTGAACACTGTAAGAAAGCACAGGCGACGTTCCACCTGACAAACATCACTCGCGAAGGTGAGAAGATCGAGCGCCACCTCTGCGAGCGGTGCGCGATCGAAGAAGGTCTGGTGCAGGTGCACAAACCGAACTTCAACGCGGAAATACTCGAGAATTTCATCGCCGCGGCCAAATCCTCGTCATCAGGCGATATGGATCTGCTCTGCGACGAATGCGGCATCAGCTATGTTGAGTTTCGCAACCAGGGTCTGCTCGGCTGCCCAAAAGATTACGATACCTTCAAAGAGCTGCTCCTACCACTAATCGAGCGCGCGCACGACGGGGCAACCCACCATATCGGCAAGTCGCCCGGTTCGCTTGGCACCACCCGCACGACGCAACAGGAAATTCGCAGACTCAAGCGGCAGCTCGACGAGGCGGTCGCCGCCGAGGACTATGAGCGCGCCGCCGAGCTGCGCGACCGCATCGCCGACCTGGAGACGGCATGAACAAGTCGATCGATCAACTCGCGCGTCAGGCCGGCGAGTGGTTGCGCGGCGAGGGGCCGATGCACGAAATCGTGATCTCGACGCGTATTCGCCTGGCACGCAACATCGCCGGGTTCACTTTCCTCACCCGTGCCGACGCTGAGATGCGCGCCGAAATCGCCGACACGATCCAGGCCGCCGTCCGTAAGGCCAAGGATCTGCGCGGCTTTACACACGTTGACGTCGACCAGTTGGACGAACTGGGTCGCAACCTGCTCGTCGAGCGGCAGTTAATCAGCCGCCAGCACGCCGAGGGTAGCGGTGCCCGCAAAGTTGCCTTCGACCCCAGCGAGGCCTCGTCGCTGATGATCAACGAGGAAGACCACTTGCGCATCCAGGTGATGCGTAGCGGTCTGCAATTGGAAGAGGCTTGGAAGCAGATCAACAGCATCGACGACGCTCTCGAGAAGCATCTCGAATATGCCTTTCACCCGCAATTCGGCTATCTGACCACCTGCCCCACCAACATCGGCACCGGCATCCGTGTATCGGTCATGCTGCACCTGCCGGCACTGCGGCTGACCAATGAGTTCGAGCGGGTCGGACAGGCTGCCAAGGACATGAAACTGGCCGTGCGCGGGTTGTTCGGCGAGGGGACGGAGGCGCTGGGCGATTTCTTCCAGGTTTCCAACCAGATCACCCTCGGACGCGAAGAGACGGAAATCATCGACGATTTCCACCACGTGGTGATCCCGAAGATCGTGGAATACGAGCAGGCCGCCCGGGCGGCGTTACTCGAAAAACGCTTGCACGCCCTCGACGACAAGCTCTTCCGTGCCATCGGAACGCTGCAAAGCGCCCGGCTGATGAGCTCGAACGAGGCGATGCAGTACCTCTCGCACGTGCGAATGGGCCTGCACACCGGGCGCATCAAGACGATCGACCTGCAAACCATCAACGAGCTCTTCATCCAAACCCAACCGGCCCACTTGCAGTTCCTGCAAGGCCAGCGTCTCACCGGCGAGCAACGGAGCATCGCCCGTGCCAGCCTGATCCGCGCGCGGCTCAGTCATAATTAGCCGCGAGCGAGCGCGTCGGGCATGACCCCATACTTGTGCTCTGTCACAGTTGAATTGACGGGTATGAGCGGATTGGGTGCCCGTCGGGGCCTGCTGCTTTGATATCTGCGGCGACCTCGACGGCGACGGTAACGTTGACATCGATGACTACCACTTGTTCGCGGACGCGATGCCGACCCGCGTTGGCGATCCACTGAGTTTGACAGCCCACCTCGAAGGCCACCCAGCCGCGCTCAGGGCTCGGATTGCTCGGTACTTGACAGACGGCGACAATCTCGCGGCAATGACATCTGGAGATGCCCGTGCGGGTCGATTGTCGGACGCCTCACGCATCCACGCCGGAGGGCGGACATGACCGAAGTTCTCATCTTTGTTGCCGGACTGCTGATCGGCGGGCTGGTCACCTGGTTTCTGGCGACCAGCCGGGTCCGGGCCGCCGTTGCCGATAAACAGGCGGAATTGCAGAGTCGGATCGGCGCGAGCGAAAGCACCGTCGAAGAGCTTCGCCGACAGCTTGCCGAGCGCGACGCTGACATCGCGAAACTGCGCGGCGACATTCAGGGCGAACAGCAAACTCGCGTGGCGGCCGAAACGCGTTTGCAAGAATCGTTCAAGAACATCGCAGAACAACAAAAGCTGCTCGTCGACGCGGAAAAGAAGCTAAAAGACGCGTTTTCCGCACTCTCGGCCGAAGCGCTGCGCCACAACAGCGAAGCGTTCGCCAGGCAAACCGCCGAAAAGGTCCGCCCATTGACCGAGGCCCTCAAACGTTATGAGGACGAGATCAAGCAGATCGAGAAGGCCCGCCAGACTTCTTACACCAGCTTGACCGATCAGCTCAAGGCAGTTGCCACCACACACCAGCAGCTTTCGCGGGAAACCACCAGCCTGGTGCACGCGTTGCGCACGCCGCAGGTCAAGGGCCGCTGGGGCGAGTTGCAACTCCGTCGAACCGTCGAGGTTGCCGGCATGTCGCCGCATTGCGACTACATCGAGCAGTACAGCGTTGATACCGAAGAGGGTCGGCAGCGGCCGGATTTGCTCGTCAAGCTTCCGGGCGGCCGCACGATCATCGTGGATTCGAAGGTATCGACGAACGCGTATCTCGACGCCGTCGGCGCCGCCGAGGAGGCTGTCCAGCGGGAGCACTTGGCGCACTACGTCGGTGCCATCCGCGATCACGTACGAAAGCTTTCGAGCAAGGAGTATTGGGCCAAATTTGACTCCACGCCGGATTTCGTCGTAATGTTCGTGCCCGGCGAATCGTTTTTCAGCGCGGCACTCGAGCAGGATCACAAGCTGATCGAGGACGCCATGAGCAGCCGCGTCATCCTTGCCTCGCCGACTACACTGATCGCGTTGCTCCGGACGGTTGCCTACAGTTGGCGGCAGCAGGGATTGCTCGATAACGCGCGCGAGATCGGGAAGATCGCCAAGACGCTCTTCGAACGCGTCTGCACGTTCGCCGACCATCTCGGCAAGGTCGGCGACGGCTTGCGCAAAGCGACCGATGCCTACAACGCCTCCGTCGGTTCGTGGGAAGCCCGCGTGTTGCCGATGGGTCGGCGAATTACCGAACTCGGCGTGACGGCCAGACAAAGCGAGTTTGCCGAGTTGGAACGTGTCGAAGGCTCGCCGCGTTCCCTGCCGGCGATTGAAAACTCGGAAGAGGAGGAAAGCCGCCCCGCGTCCGAGGAACACGACCCAGCCGGGGGTGGCTAGGCTACACGCGATTCAGCCGAAGGTGGCTGGGCTACACGCGACTCAGCCGGGGGTCCGTGACACAATCTGCGGGACGCGGTCATACCGTCCCGTAGGGACGAAGTGAGCGTAGCCCAGTACGCAGTGCTGGGACTCATGCGATGCCGAGAAAGCGAGTCCTGTAGGGACGACTGAAGCTTCAATCGTCCCTCCGGGACTCAATGGTGCTCTCAACGATCTACCCCAGCACTTCGTGCTGGGCTACGTTCAGATGCCCCTCCGGGGCAGATTTGGCCAAAGCTCGGGCAAGAGACGCCCGCAGATTGCGTCACGGATCCCTCAGCCGTGGACGGCTGAGATACGCAAGATATTGGAATAATGGTTACACTACGCGTCGGAAAACTGGCGTCGGGGGATTGTGTTTGAAGCCGTTGAGAGGAAACGTGGACACTACGCAAACAACAACGACACCCGTACCGCCGCTGAATCTCGCCGCCAACTTCGGGCAGGTTCGCGACGAAGTGCTCGCCGAACTGACGGCGATTTGCGAGTCGGGTTATTACGTGCTCGGTCCGAAGGTCGTTGCCTTCGAGGAAGCGTTGTCGGCCTATTGCGGCTGCAACCACGCGCTGGGCGTTTCGTCCGGTACCGACGCCCTGCTGCTTGCGATGATGACGCTCGGCATCGGTCGCGGCGACGAGGTGATCGTCCCGACGTTCACGTTTTTCGCCACCGCCGGCTGCGTCGCCCGTCTCGGCGCCCGGCCCGTCTTCTGCGACATCGACCCGGAGACCTACAATCTCGATGTCGGCCAGGTCGAGGAAAAGTTGACGACACGGACCAAGGCGGTCATTCCCGTGCACCTGTATGGGCAAATAGCCGATATGCGCCCGCTGCTGAACGCCGTCAACCGGCACGGCGTCGCCGTCATCGAGGACGCCGCCCAGGCGATCGGGGCGCGCGAATCCGGTCCGGAAGGTAAAATGGCTGGCGCGATCGGCACGTTCGGCTGCATCAGCTTCTATCCGACGAAGAATCTCGGCGCGATCGGCGACGCCGGCGCGCTGTTGACAAACGACGCCAAACTGCACGAGAAAGCCACCAAGTTGCGTTTACACGGCGAAACGTCGCGCTACCGTCACACGCTCGTCGGCGGGAACTTTCGCATCGACCCGCTGCAAGCCGCCATTTTGACCATCAAGCTCAAGCGGCTCGATCAGTGGAATGAGCAGCGCCGCCGGCACGCCGCCCGCTACGGCGAATTGCTCGAACAGGCCGGCATGGTGCCCGAGCACGTGCGCCTGCCGCGTGAAATCAACGGCACGCACGTTTATCACCAGTACGTCGTCCGGGTCGCGCGTCGCGACGATTTGTTCAAGCACATGCAAGAGCGGAAGATCGGCGTCGGGATTTACTACCCGATCCCGCTGCACTTGCAGGAGTGCTTCGCCTATCTGGGTCACAAACCCGGTGACTTCCCCCACGCGGAGAAAGCCGCCGACGAAGTCCTCGGCCTGCCGATGTATCCGGAGTTGACCGAGACGCAGCAGGATGCCGTCGTCGAAGCGATTGCGGCTTTCTATCGCCGGTAACGCACGCCTTTGTCATTTCGATGACAACAGCGAGGGTTGGTACAAGGTGTTACGGGCAAGCGTCGCAACCGGCAGCTTGCTCGTGCTTTTCGAGTTCGCACAAACACGGGCAAGGGCCGCGGCGAGCTTCTCTTGTCAATGCGGGCAACGCATTGCGCGGCCCTTGCCCGTGCCACCCTCGTTGTCACCCTCTTTGTCACCAAAATCAGTCGCACCCGGTGCGTGCCGATAGAGGCGGCTACCAATCAGAGCCGTGAACATGTTATGCGCTCGGTAGCATCGTTCGGCGGATATATTGGCTGTAGATCGCGCCGATGGGATTGTGGGCCAAAACGCGGTCCTTGGTGATCAGAGTCGTCACCGGTGCCCGCGAGGTTGTGTTGAAGATCGCGTCGTGGCCGACGCACAGCCCGCAGACGATGTTTAGCTCGGTGCCCGCTTCGTTGAGCAGCGTGGCCTGGCCGATCGGGTTGCAGGTGGTTTCGTGATCCTGCTCGGGGTGGATCTGCTCGAGGCCGAGCGACTTTTTCGAGATACCGCAGACCTTGCAGCAGACGGAAACCACCTCGAACTCCCGCGAGAAAATCTCTGCGACGATCTCGGCCTCGGCCGCCAAGCCGATGCAGAACGCGAGCCCGAGCTTGCGGTATTCCATCTCCTTGGCAAACAGCGCGATCTCGCGGATGCGTGGTTCCCGGCAGTAATGCCGGGCCTCGATCGCGGTGGCGGCTTTGTGCAGCCGCGCGACACGCTGGTCTTCGTACCGCGCTCGAATCGTCTCGGCATTGCCAAAACAATCCTGCCCGTCTCGGCAATTCCTGGTTTGACACGCCGCACAGACGGGCGTTGCTTGACCGGTCATCGGTTCACTCCTTCAGTGGCGGCTATGGTCCAGCGGGTTGATCGTTGGAGATTTCAAGCGCCTCTTGCAGAATAGGCAATAGCGTGTCCGCGATCAATTCGCAGCCGGCGGGGCTTGCGTGGACGACGTCGAGGAACAGATTCTTTTCGCCGTGCACTCGAAATACCGGTACCAAATTAACAAGCCGAACGTGTTCGGAGCGCGCGACGCGCAATAGTGCGACTTGCTTTGGGAGCATTTCCTGTTGCTCAAATTGGGCAAAGTGCGGCCACACCACCAGGATCGGCTCGGCGCCGTGCAACCGGCACCAACTCAACATGCCGCGGATTTGTTCATTGAACTCGGCGTTGGTCAGGCGCGGGCGCGGCGGGCGGTCCGGGGTGGTCGGTTCGGCCTCACCTTGCGGCAGCAGTTGCCGCAACAGTTCGACGAACCGGAACCGGTTTATGAATCGGGAGCGTTCCGCCGCGATCAGCTCGGCATGTTCGATATCGCTCAGATGATCCCAGGGCAGGTGGTCGTTATAGCCGAAGGTGATAACGACGGCGTCCGGCCGAACGTCGGGCCGGAGTTGTTCGAGTTCGACACGTCCCTGGTATGCGGAATAAGCCGGCACGGCGGCGTTGACGCATCGGACGTTTTTCAACCGGTTTTGGAGCAATGCCG
This sequence comes from Phycisphaerae bacterium, assembly GCA_030612705.1. GTDB lineage: Bacteria > Planctomycetota > Phycisphaerae > UBA1845 > Fen-1342 > JALSRY01. The sequence continues at coordinate 11,577 of JAUWNI010000007.1, forward strand.
GGAACGTTTGGTCGTCCTCAACGCCGAGGCCGAACGTGCAGGAGTCGCCGAGGAATAGAACCCGTTTTCGGGCCGAGTTCACCGGCGGCATTCGTCGCAGGCCCGCGTTGTTGGTCGAGACGGAGTAGCGGATCGGCGGCCAGTTGCCGAGTTGTCCGGAGACCAGGTACGCGTTCAGATTCGGTTTGAGCTTCCAGAAGAGCTCATCGTCGGCCATGAGGATATCGCTCAGGGCTGTAAAGCCGATTCCCTCGGCGCGCTTGCAGCGATACTCCCAGCGGGCGTTGGGCGTGATTCGCAGGAAGACTCGGCTGGCACACTCCAACAACGTCAGGGCCGCCAGAACGGTGATAAGCGAAAAGAGCACCTTCATGCGCCGGGTTAATCGCGGGCGTTCGGGGGCGCGGTCCCCGGCGGCTTGGATTTCGTCGTTCTGGCGATCATTAGACTGCATTGTGTGACCGCGTCTCCGGGTGCTTGTCGTGTTGAAGCTCTCGTCCGCGTGCTAGAGCGGTTTCAGAAATAGTGTAGCGGCCGACGCCCCTGTCGGCCGATCCCGTGAGCGGTTGTTTTCCCGTACTCTACGGCCGACACGGGGGTCGGCCGCTACAGTCTGTGGGCGCCGCCGATTTTTGCGGCGGACTTAAGGTACGAGCTTCGCTTATTTGTGGCCGTAGCGATCCGTGCTGAAGATTTCATCGGCGCCTTTGCGTCGGGATTCGTCCAGCGGGAAGTTCAGGTCCGCCGATGCGGGGTAGCCCAGCGGCGTCATGGCCACGACCTTCACGTGCTCCGGGACTTCCAGCAGGCGCTTGACCTTCTCTTCGCTGAACGCGCCGATCCAGCAGGTTCCCAGGCCCTCGGTCACCGCCGCCAACGTGAGGTGGTCGAAAGCGATGGCGATGTCGATGTCGGTGCTGTTGCCATAGCCGCCCATGACTTTGTACGCCTGCTCGGGTAATCCGCAGCCGACGACGGTGACCGGTGCCTCGGCCATGAAAAGCTGATCGTTGGCGGCCTCGGCCACCTTGCGGCGCAGCGCCGCGTCGGTCACCAAGATAAATCGCCACGGCTGGAAATTACACGCCGACGGGGCGTAACGCAGGGCCAGCTTCATGCGCTCCATAACGTCGTCGGGGATCGGACGAGAGGAATACGATCGCACGCTCCGTCGGGTCTTGATTGCGTCGAACACGTCCATAGTAACTCTCCTCGAGTTGTGTCGGTCTCGAAGATATCCCTATGGTGTGGGATCCGTCAAACAGAGCCGCCGTGTCCCCACGCCGGATTCCGGACTGAGGACAGCCCGGCTCTGCTTGGAAAGGGGTGCGTTCCTAAAGCAGAGCCGGGGCGCCCCCGCCCCGGTCAGCCGGACCGAGGACGGTCCGGCTCTGCTCTGAGGGACCTTCGCCTGCTCACCAAACGCGGTGTGCCATGCCCTCGCGTAAGCGTGGGCATGCTTAACCGCTGCGCGTGAAAGCATGGCACCCGGCGATTCGCCGCGGTCTCGAGCTGGTCCAGGCGTGGCAGAACCGCGCCTACGCAGCTATAGTACGGTACGTGTAAGCAGAATTGAGAACCGTAAGGTCACCGAACCGCGTCGAGGATGCCGGTAATCTCGTCGTCGCTGACTCCTTCGGCACAGTATTCGCGCCGAAACCAACCAGGAGACGTTGGCCTGGAAAGGGAGGCCCCATGGCGCCTGACCAAGACCCCACCGTGATTTCAGCGCGCAAGGTTACATCGCTCCCCGGGCAGCCAAACGCTCAACTGGCCACGTTCGCTCACGAGGACTGTCACGGTCTCACCATCGACAACGCCGAGCTTCGACGCTGTGTCTTCTCGAACGTAGACGCACGAGAGTCCACGATTACTGGCGGCCGTATTCGGCGGACGATCTTTCGTGATTGCTACCTTCATAGCGTGAAGTTCGACGGAGTTGACCTCATGGGGAGTGAGTTTTGGAATTGCAACCTCAGATACGCCACCTTCGACCGTTGCAAGATGTGGTTCGTGACGTTCCATGGCTGCGATCTTGACTACGACCACCTCATCTCCTGCCTCCCGCCGGAAAAAAGCGAGCCTAACATGCGTGTCCGAATACTCCGCTCGTTGCGCGAAAACGCCACGGGGCGGGGCGAGAGCGCCATTGCTGATCACCTGCTCCTGTTTGAGTTGAGTGCGGAGCGCCGGCACTTGTTGAACCTAGTCCTGATTGCAGGCGACTATTACAAGAAATTCACTCCTGGGCAGCGCATCTCCGCCCTTGTCTCTCTCGTCCTACATTACCTTCAGTTGGGCATCTGGGGCTATGGGCTGCGCGTAAAGAACCTCATGATCTCTGCTCTTGTTCTGGTTCTAATCTTCGCTTTGTGTCTCTCATCGTGCGAAGCCGAGTACCGATTGCCCAATAACGATGTCGGTTCCGTTGGCTTCATCGAGGCAGTATATATCGCTATGGCGAGCTTCTCGACCGTGGGCGCGGGCGACTTCCTGCCCAACGGTCCTTTCCCCAGGTTCATCGCTGTTCTGGCAAGCGTCTGCGGAACGCTTTTCCTCGGTGCTTTGGCAGCTACGATCTACCGTCGGATACGACGTTGATGGACCTCGACCCCGGAGTCATATCGCTAGCCGTATTCGGATCACAGGCCCGCGGCGACGCGGATGAATCGTCGGACTTGGACGTCTGTGCCATCGTCGAACCTAGCGACTTTGACACGTTAGTTTCACTGAGGTCAGTCGTAGCGGACACTATGGCTTGTCCGCAGGAAGACGTTTCGATCTTCCCGACGCAAATCGTCGAGTCAATGGTGCATGACGGGTCCCTGCTTCTGTGGCACATTCGAGTGGAGGGGCGCATTCTCTACGATCGCGACAGGTGGTTTTCAAAGGTCCTGACGAGGCTGCAACCCTACGGGGGCTACGGCGCCGACATCGTGCTATACGAGCATGTCCTGCGTGGCTGCGAGAGGGAGCTGTGCTGCAACGGTCCAAACGAGTTTGACTTGCACGTGCTCTACACGATTGCGAGAAACCTCTGCATCCTGCTGACGGTTGGCAAGGGCGCACCTGCGTTTGGTCGTGTGGGTGCCTATGAAAAAGCGAAGACGCTGTCTCCTGTTCTCCCCCTCGACGACCATACATTCAGAGAACTCGTTGGTTGGCACTTGGTCTACATTCGGGGCGCAACGGGTAGCCAGCGCCTTCCCGATCGCGAACGTGCGGTGGAGATGGTGCGAGAAGTTGACGCCCTACTCCGCTGTGTGAGAAGCGAGACAGAATGCTACAGCATATAAACACATTGACCCGGCTGGCTGATGAGCTCAAACGGGAGGAGATCGCACTTGACTTTGCAGTGCGCGTAGAGATCGAGAGAGCGTTGTTTTTGACCGCGAAGCAGATTTCTCGATTGCACGGTGGTATCGACTTGCGTTCACTGACCGACATTGGACACGCTGTTTCCGTTTCAGCGGCGGGCAGTGACCGGTCATCGCCCCAAATGGCTCTCCAGCTCGCCCGCGAGGTCCGAGCGATTCTCTCGAAGGTGATGAGCGGATCGCATTACGAGTACTGGGATTTAGCGACAGACAGATCTGGGCGCAATAGCGTGGTCGTCACACTTGCAGAGCAAATCGCATTGTACGCGAGATTCATCGCCGAGTTGACACCGGGTTAGGTCAGATGGCACGATCGAATCGCTGAAAACCCCGGCCACCGCCCGCGACCTCGATCTGATCCATGGGCGTGCAGACAGGCACGATCTCGTCGGGATCCTTGCTAATCCCCGAATTTGATGCCCTGGGCCAATGGAAGCTCCGTGGACCAGTTGATCGTGTTTGTCTGACGGCGCATGTAGGCTTTCCAGGCGTCGGAGCCGGATTCGCGGCCGCCGCCGGTTTCTTTTTCGCCGCCGAAGGCGCCGCCGATCTCGGCGCCGCTGGTGCCGATGTTGACGTTGGCGATTCCGCAGTCGCTGCCGGCGTGGGCGAGGAAGCGTTCGGTTTCGAGCATGTTGGTGCTGAAGATTGCCGAGCTGAGGCCCTGCGGGACGTCGTTGTGGTAGTGGATGGCTTCGTCGACCTCGTCCACAGCCGAGGCGGCTGTGCTACCCTTGCCGTAGCCAATGATGTAGAGGATCGGGGCGAAGGTTTCCTCCTGGACGATCTGGAACTCGTTTTTGACGTCGGCGATACAGGGTTTGACGTAGTGGCCGCCGGGGTAGTCGGGGCCGTCGAGTTTTTCGCCGCCGTAGAGGATATCGCCGCCTTCTTCCTTGATGCGGCCGAGGGCGGTTTGCATGTCTTTGACGGCATCGAGCGTGACGAGCGGGCCCATCAGCGTGTCGTCCTTGCGCGGGTCGCCGATCTTGATGCCTTCGTAGGCGGTGATCAGGCGTTTGACCAGCTCGTCTCTGACAGCGTTGTGGACGATGATTCGGCGGGTGCTGGTGCAGCGCTGGCCGGCGGTGCCGACGGCGCCGAAGAGGATCGCCGGCAGGGTCAAGTCCATGTTCGCGCTGGGCGTGACGATGATGGCGTTGTTGCCGCCGAGCTCGAGGATCGTGCGGCCGAGTCGTTTGCCGACGACCTCGCCGACGCGGTAGCCCATCTCGCAACTGCCGGTGGCGGAAACGAGCGGGAGGCGTCTATCGTGCAGCAGTTTTTCGCCGATGGTCGAGCCCTTGCCGACGGTGAGCGAGAAAATGGCCGGGTCGACGTCGTTTTCCTTGCAGACTTGCTGGGCGATCTTGGTGCAGGCGATGGCGGTCAGCGGCGTCTTGGAAGCGGGTTTCCAGAGCGTGCTATCGCCGCAGGTGGCCGCGATCGCGGAATTCCAGGCCCAGACGGCGACGGGGAAGTTGAAGGCGCTGATGACGCCGACGACGCCGAGCGGGTGCCATTGCTCGTACATGCGGTGGTGGAAGCGCTCCGAGTGCATGGTCAGGCCGTATAGTTGGCGAGACAGGCCGCAGGCGAAGTCGCAGATGTCGATCATCTCCTGCACTTCGCCCTCACCCTCGGCGATGATCTTGCCCATCTCGAGCGTGACGAGGGCGCCGAGTTCCTGCTTGACCTCGCGCAGGCGGACGCCGAGTTGGCGGACTACCTCGCCGCGTCGGGGAGCGGGTACTTCGCGCCAGTTGAGGAAAGCTTGGTGGGCGCGGTTGACGATTTTGTCGTATTCGTCTTCGGTGACTTGTTTGACGCCGGCGATTATCGAGCCGTCGATCGGGGAGATGACGTCGAGGGTGGGGCCGGAGCCGATCCATTCGCCGTTAAAGCCACCGAGGTTTTCGTTTTCGATTCCGAGGGTCTTGAGGAAGTTGCTCATCGTTACACCTGTTTGCCTATCGTTGTGATCGCATATTTTTCGGCTGAAACGTCAGCCGCCGCTTCCGAACGCAAGCCGCCAGTGTAGCGAAAAGGGGTAGCCGGGGCCATGGGGGCCGAATCGGCCGTTTCAGCGGATGATGTCGGGGGTGAAAAACAACGTTGCCGAGTCCATTGATTGGTTATCGGCGATGCGATAGTATGCTGCGAACGTATCTTGATCGTTGCACGACGCGAGGCGATATCTAAGAGCAATTGGACACATCTTGGCGACAACTTTGATGTGTGTTAGCAACGTTGCTTGGGTAGCAACGCGCGGCGTGGGATATTTGTAAACATGGGAACATACGACGTGAGTAACTCGGCGCGACCCGAGCCATGCGTCGGAGCGCTTATTCAGTTCGGAGCAAGTTCAGGATGACAAGCAAGGAGAAACAACCATGGAGTTAAGCCGGCGGAGTTTTCTCGCGGCAACCGGGGCGGCAGGGACCGGTGCGCTGCTTGGCTTCCTGGGCCTCGATTTGCAACCAAGCGTTGCCTATGCGGCCCGCACCGTCCCTAAGCGCGGCAAGGTTACCACGACGATCTGCCCATACTGTGGCGTGGGTTGCGGGGTGATCGTGTCAACCGCCGAAGGAAAGGTGGTCAACATCGAAGGCGACCCCGACCATCCCATTAATCGGGGAAGCCTGTGTAGCAAGGGAAGCAGCCTATCCCAGTTGGCCATGGTGAACGGGGAGGTCAACCCACGCCGCTTAACCAACGTGCTCTATCGCGCCTCGGGCAGCGATAAGTGGGAGCAGAAGACATGGGATTGGGCCATCGAGGAGATTGCCAAGCGCATCAAGGCCACTCGTGATGCCAATTGGGTAGGAGAGGACGCGGACGGGCATACGGTTAACCGCACCGAGGCGATTGCAGCTTTGGGAAGCGTGTTCATCAACAGCCAAGAGGCATACGTACTGACCAAGCTCGTGCGTGCCCTGGGCATCGTGTACAACGAGAATGAGTCGCGGATATGTGTCACATCCGCCGTGAAGGCTGGCGGGGAGTCGGTGGGTCGGGGGCCCATGACTAATAATTGGATAGACCTGCGCAACAGTAATTGCATTATGGTCATCGGCTGCAACGCCGCCGAGACCTTCCCTATCTCCTTCAAGTGGGTCATGCGGGCGATGGAGCAGGGTGCCAAGCTGATCAGCGTGGATCCACGCTTCACGCGCACATCCGCCAAGGCCGATATTTATATCCCCATGAGGACGGGAACCGACGTGGCCTTGGTCGGCGGGATGATCAATTACGTACTTGAGAATAAGCTTTTCCAAGAGGAGTACGTGACTGACTACACCAACGCCGCCTTCCTAATCAACCCGGAGTTTGGCTTCGAGGACGGTCTGTTCACGGGCTATGATCCCGCGACGGGGAAGTATGACAAGTCCACCTGGAAGTACCAGTTGGATGATGAGGGCTTTCCCCTGCGAGATGATACCCTTCAGGATCCCAACTGCGTCTTTCAGCTCTTGAAAACGCACTTTAGCCGCTACGACCCGGATACTGTATGCAATGTAACCGGCGTGGAGAAGGACGTCTTCCTCGAGGCCTGTGAAGCCTTTGGCGTCACCGGGGCCAGAGATAAGGCTGGGGCGATTATCTGCTCCTCGGGAGCCGCTCAGCATACGCAGGGGACCCAGAATGTGCGAAGTTACTACATTCTACAGCTTCTCCTGGGCAATATCGGTGTAGCCGGCGGAGGTGTGAACGGCATCGCCGGGGCGAGTAACGGCCTCGGTTGTACCTTGCAGGGCCGGCTCTTTCATGTCCTTCCAGGAAATCTCCCCATGCCCGCAAGTAAGGATGTGAGCCTGGAGGCGTACCTGGCGCGGGTTACGGGGTCCGCGTCGAAAATGGAGAATACGATAAGCCCATGGATGGGCCGTCCCAAACACATAATCAGCCTGCTCAAGGCCTGGTACGGCGACGCGGCGACTGAGCAAAATGAGTTTGGCTGGCAGTACCTGCCCAAAATCGGCGGCAACTATAGCTTCGTCAACCTCTTCGAGGTGATGAATGCGGGGACGATCAAGGGACTGCTCTGCTGGGGGATGAACCCCGCCGTAAGTGGGCCCAACAGCGGTGTGATCCGGGAGGCGCTGCAAAAGCTGGATTGGGCGGTGGTCGTGGACCTCTGCGAGACGGAGACCGCTGCCTTGTGGAAAGCGCCCGGTTTGGACCCGTCGAAGAATAGCACCGAGGTGTTCCTGCTCCCCGCGGCATCCTCGCTGGAGAAAGAAGGAAGCCTGATGAGCAGCGCTCGCTGGATGCAGTGGCGATACAAGGCGGTATCTCCTCCGGGCCAGGCCAGGAGCGACCTCTGGATCGTTGAGCAGCTCATGCTCAAGCTGAAGGAGCTCTATGCCGCGGAGGGCGGGCACAACGCCGAGGCTATTACCAATATGACCTGGGACTACGGTACCCCACCCGACGTTCATAAGGTGGCCCAGGAGATGAATGGCTATGACCTGACCACGGGCGGGCTGATAGCGGGCCTCGGCGGGCTCAAGAACAATGGCAGCACTAGTTGCGGCAACTGGCTTTGGTGTGGAAGCTACACCGAGGAAGGCAACATGATGGCCCGGCGCGATAACATAGATAAGTCGGGCATCGGCCTCTTCTCCAACTGGGCCTGGGCCTTTCCGTGCAACCGGCGCATCATGTACAACCGTGCCTCTGTTGACCTTGAGGGCAAGCCCTGGAACCCGGAAAAGCCGGTCATCAAATGGGATTCCGCCACCGCGCGCTGGGTCGGAGACGTTCCTGACGGCGGTCCGCCGCCGGGAAAGGCATATCCCTTTATTATGAAGCCGCACGGGCGTGCTCATCTCTTCGGCATGGGGAGAGTTGATGGGCCGTTTCCCGAGCATTACGAACCCTGGGAAAGCCCGGTAAGCAACCCTATGTCGTCTGTTCAAAGTGACCCGCTTCTCAAAGCATGGGAGGATAAAAAGGGTACGCGCGAGGAATATCCTATCCTGGCCACGACCAACCGCGTGGTGGAACACATGCACGCGGGAGGCATGACCAGAAACGTGCCATGGTTGGTGGAGCTACAGCCCCGGATGTTCGTCGAATTGAGCGAGGAGTTGGCGGCGGAAAAAGGAATCACCGGTGGCGATCGCGTGGTCGTTGAGTCAGCGCGAGGCAAGATCAAAGCCTTGGCCGTTGTGACCAAGCGGTTGCAGCCATTTCACGTCAATGGACAGGTGGTTCATCAAATTTCGATGCCCTGGCACTGGGGATATGCGGGGCTATCCACGGGGGACAGCGCCAACCTGCTCACCTCCCGTGTAGTCGATAGCAACACCATGATTCCCGAGTATAGGGCGTTTCTCTGCCGGATTGAGAGGGACAGAAAGGGGGTGGAGGCCTAAAATCACTACTGATCGATACCGTTCGCCGTACCGGCTGCCGAGCACAATGAAGGGTCATCGGCGATGCCATGGCATACTGCGAACGTATCTTGATCGTTGCACGGCGCGAGGCGATATCGAAGCGTAAGTGGACACATCTTGAGGACGACTCGGGCATGTGTTAGCACGCTGCTTGAATAGCAACGCGCAGAGTGCGTTCTTTGTAAATATGCAAACATAGGGTGTGAATAACTCGGCGCGACCCGAGTCTTGCGTCGGAACGCTTATTCAGTTCGGAGCAAGTTCAGGATGACAAGCTAGGAGAGACAACCATGGAATTAAACCGGCGGAGTTTTCTCGCAGCCACCGGGGCGGCAGGGACCGGTGCGCTGCTTGGCTTCCTGGGCCTCGATTTGCAGCCAAGCGTTGCATACGCGGCCGACGCCAAACCTAGACGCGGGAAGATCTACACCACGATCTGCCCGTATTGCGGCGTTGGTTGCGGCGCGACCGTCGAGGTCGATGAGCAGACCGGGAAGATCGTACACATCGAGGGGGATGCCGACCATCCCATCAACGAGGGGGCCTTGTGCAGCAAGGGTTCCTCACTGTTCCAGATTCATGACGACCCGACCAACCGGCGTCTGCGAACGGTCAAGCATCGCAAGCCCGGGACCGGTGACTGGGAGGAGCTCTCCTGGGATCAGGCGATAAAAATGATCGCCGAGCGGATCAAGAAGACCCGCGACGAGACCTGGGTCGGGCAGCATAACGGCCAGACGGTCAACCACACCAGCGGGATCGGCTGTCTGGGCGGGGCTGCGCTCGATACAGAGGAGTGCTACCTGCTCGTCAAGGCCATGCGTGCCATGGGGCTTGTGTGGATCGAACACCAAGCCCGGATATGACATAGCTCCACCGTCGCCGGTCTGGCGGCATCATTCGGTCGTGGAGCCATGACCAACCATTGGATCGACCTGCGGAACGCGGACGTGGTGATGATCTGCGGCAGCAACGCCGTCGAGAACCACCCGCTCGCGGCCCGGTGGATTCAGAAGGCGAGGGAGAAAGGTGCGGTCGTGCTTTCGTGCGATCCGCGCTACACCCGCACGACGGCATTTTCCGACCATTATTGCAAGCTGCGGTCGGGAACGGACATCGCCTTCGTGGGCGGGATGATCAACTACGCCTTGCAGCACGGTCGCGTCAACAAGGAGTACGTGCGGCACTACACGAACGCGACGTTCATCATCAATTCCGAGTTCGATTTCGAAGACGGCCTATTCGCGGGCTTCAACCCCGACACCGACCCGCCCAGCTACGATAAGTCGAAGTGGAAGTACGAGTTGGACGGAGACGGCGTGCCGAAACGCGACATGACGCTGGAGCACCCGCGTTGCGTCTTCCAGCTCATGAAGAAGCACTACGCCCGCTACGACGTCGATATGGCGTGCAACATCACCGGGTCGCCGAAGAAGGACTACTTGAAGGTCTGCGATATTTACACATCCACCTGGAAGCCCGACCGGGTTGCCACGTGGATGTACGCGATGGGCACCACGCAGCACACCCACGGGACACAGAACATCCGCAGCTACGTGCTCCTCCAACTCCTCTTGGGCAACATCGGCATGGCCGGCGGCGGGATCAACGCTTTGCGCGGCGAGTCGAACGTGCAGGGCTCGACCGACATGGCCCTGCTGTTCCACATCCTGCCGGGTTATCTGAAGACGCCCAAGGTCGGGCAGGAGACGCTGGCGGCCCACAACGAGGCCTCCACGCCCAAAGCCAACGACCCCCTGAGCGCCAACTGGTGGCAGAACTACCCGAAGTACATGGTCAGTCTGCTCAAGGCGTTCTGGGGTGATCATGCCACGGAAGAGAATGATTACGCGTTCAACTACCTCGGCAAGATCAGCGGGCCGCCGCGCACCCACATTGCGATGTTCGAGTCGATGTACGAGGGTGATGTCAAGGGTTTGTTCTGCTTCGGGCAGAACCCGGCGGTCGGCGGGCCGAACTGTCGAAAGGAGATCGCCGCCCTCGAGAAGCTCGATTGGCTGGTCGCGGTCGATATCTTCGAATCCGACACATCGGTCTTCTGGAAACGCCCCGGGGTCAATCCGTCGAACATTCAGACCGAGGTCTTTCTGCTGCCGGCGGCGGCCTCGATGGAGAAGGAAGGCAGCGTCGTCAACAGTGGGCGGTGGGCACAATGGCGTTACAAGGCGGCCGAGCCCCCCGGTGAGGCAATCAGCGACGCCGCCATCATCACCAAGATGGTTCAGGCGGTAAAGGCGGCTTACGAGGCCGGCGGGCAGTTCCCCGACCCGATCGTGCACCTCGACTGGAATTACAACGTCGACGAGCACGGCGAGCCCGACATCCACATGGTTGCCAAGGAGGTCAACGGTCAGTTCACCCGCGACTGCGAGGTCAAGGGCAAGCAATTCAAGAAGGGCGATCAGGTGCCCAGCTTCGCCTACCTTCAGACCGACGGCTCGACCAACAGCGGCAACTGGCTCTACTGCAACGCGTATACCGGTCCTAATAAGGAAGATAATAAGATGGCCCGGCGTGGAAAGGAGGATGCGGTCAACCAGATCGGCCTCTATCCCAACTGGTCATGGTGCTGGCCGGTCAACCGACGCATTATCTACAACCGCGCCTCGGTCGATCTGCACGGCAAGCCCTGGGACTCCAAACGCTGGGTCATCCGCTGGAACCCGGCTCTGAAAGACGGTGCCGGAGGTTGGGAAGGCGACGTGCCCGACGGCGGCTGGCCACCCATGCTCAAGCCGGACGGCACGGAGAACGAGAAAACCAAGCGGCCGTTCATCATGCGTACCGAGGGCGTGGCCTGTCTGTTCTCCACCAGCTTGAAGGACGGGCCGTTCCCCGAGCACTACGAGCCGCTCGAAAGCCCGATCAGGAACCTGATGTCCGTACAGCACAACAACCCGGCCATCAAGATCTGGGAGCCCGACCTGATCGCTGATCCGGACGAATACCCGGTTGTGTGTACGACCTACCGTGTCAGCGAACATTGGCAGGCGGGCAACATGACCCGCAACGTCCCCTGGCTCGTTGAGCTGATGCCGAACGTCTTCGTCGAGATGTCGCCGGTCCTCGCTAGAGAGAAGGGCATCACGCACGGGGACTGGGTGCATGTCGTCACCACGCGCGGGACGCTCGAGGCCCAGGCGATTGTAACCGAGCGCTTCGAGCCGTTCGTGATCGGCGGCAAAACCGTGCACCAGATCGGCGTTCCCTGGCATTGGGGATTCAACGGTCTGGCGACCGGCGACAGCGCCAACCTGCTGACGCCGCACGTCGGCGACGCCAACACGATGATTCCGGAGTTCAAGGCCTTCCTCTGCCGGATTGAAAAGGGCCGGAGACAGGAGATGCACGTATGAAAGCATTACTGATTGACACCATTCGCTGCACGGGCTGCCGCAGTTGTCAGGTGGCGTGCAAGGAGTGGAACGAGCTGCCCGCGGAGGAAACCAGTTTCTTCGGCGGGCCCGGGTATCAGAACCCCAAGGATCTGAGCAAGAACACCTGGAACCTGATCACCTTCAACGAGGTCAAGCTCAACGGGCGTTTAAAGTGGATCTTTGGCAAGAAGCAGTGTATGCACTGCCTCGAGCCGGGCTGCGTCTCGGCCTGCCCGGTCGGGGCGCTCGAGAAGACCGCGGATGGGCCGGTGATCTACCACAAGAACATCTGTATCGGCTGCCGCTATTGCATGTTGGCGTGTCCGTTCCAGATTCCACGGTTCGACTTTGACAGTCCGAACCCGTACATCACGAAGTGCAGGTTGTGCCACGATCGGCAAGAGATGGGCGAGATTCCCGCTTGTGCCAAGGCTTGTCCCACTGGTGCGATCACGTTCGGCGAGCGTGAGGACATGGTTCGCGAGGCCCAACGACGAATCGCGGAAAACCCCGACAAGTACCACCACAAGGTGTATGGCTTGGAGGAAGCCGGCGGGACGTGCGTGCTGCACATATCGAGCGTGCCGTTCGAGGAGATTGGTTACATTACGGACATACCGAACGAGCCGGTTTGCGCCAATGTCAAGCCGGCGATGAAGGCGATACCGGCGGTGATGCTGGGAGCGGCGCTCATCCTCGGTGCCAGCTACAAATTCCGAAACCGGACCCGGGACGAAGAGCCCGCGGCGCATGGATAGGAGGCTACCATGAGTACCGAAGTAAAAGGAAGGTTCGGGTTCGGCAGCTTTATCCTGTTCGTGCTGACCGTGCTCGGGATCGTGCTTGCCCTGTACCGTTTCGCCACTGGGATCGGCTCGGTGGCCAATCTGAACCAGGGTTATCCCTGGGGTTTCTGGATCGGTTTTGACATTCTGGCCGGGATCGCGCTGGCCGGTGGTGGCTTCGTCATCGCCGCCGTCGTCCACATCTTCGGCAGTGAGAAATATCACGCGCTGGTGCGCCCCGCGATTCTGACGGCGTTTCTGGGCTACTTGATGTTTATCACCGGCCTGTTGGTCGACATAGGTCGGCCATGGATGATCTGGAGCATGATGATCAACTGGCAACACGAGTCGCCGATGTTCGAAGTTGGCTGGTGCGTGATGCTGTACACGACCGTCCTGCTGTTCGAGTTCCTGCCGGTGGTCTTCGAGAAGTACAAGATGGCCGGCGCGCTTAAGATCTGGATGAACATCATGCCGCTGGTGGCGATCGTGATGCTGGTCTTCTTTGCGTGGCTGTTGTCGCGCTCGACGCAATGGACGGTCGTCATCGCCGCTGTTCTGGTGATCTTCGAACTCGCGATCCGCGGCGGCGTGCTCAAGCGTGATCCCAGGGTGCCGACGCTGCTGATCATGGCGGGCATCATCTTCTCAACGTTGCACCAGAGTTCATTGGGATCGTTGTTTCTGATGGTGCCGCACAAGCTCAGCATGATCTGGTTCTCGCCGATCCTGCCGGTGTTATTTTTCATCTCGGCGGTGATGGCCGGTATGGCGATGTTGATCGTCGAGTCCACGCTTAGCTCGAAGTTCTTCAGACGCGGGTTGGAGCTCAACATCTTGCAGGGCATCGGTAAGGGACTGAGTTGGGTGATTCTGATTTACCTGGCGGTGCGCGTCGTCGATCTGGCCTACCGCCGCGTTGGTTCGGAGCTGTTGGCAACCTCGCCCCAGGCGGTTGCTTTCTGGATCGAAATCGTGATCGGTCTGCTGATACCGCTGGCACTATTGCTGACGCCGCAGGGCGTGGCTTCCGGCCGGGGGCTGTTCTGGGCGGCGATATTCGTGGTGATCGGGTTGGTTGTCAACCGGATCAATGTTGCCGTGACGGGGATTAGCGGCGGATCTTACCCGACGTATTACCCCCATTGGATGGAAGTTGCGATATCGGTCGGGATCGTCTCGTTGGGGATCCTGGCCTTCCTGCTGATTTGCCGCAATTTCCCGATTTTCGAGAAGGAGCATTCGCACGCCGCGAGTGCATAGGTGTTCGAGAGTCCGAACTTTCGACGCCTTTGATTGGAGGAAACCGATGGACTCTCGATCACGATTTGTCGTCGTGTTCATGGGCTTGATGAGCGCGCTGCTGCTTATCATTCTGTGCGGCGTGGTGATGGATCTCCGTAGTGATGTGCAGGATCTCAAGAGTGTGATAGCCGCCCAGCAGGGGCATCCATGCGCGCGGCACGCCTGCTCCTCGCATTCTCAAGCCTCGGCGACCATGACGCGGGAAGAGGCCGGAGTATTCGTCCGTTCTTGCGAGGAGGTGCCCGGCTCTTAGGTCGACGACGACAAATGAGACATGAATCAACCCCCGGCGCGGGCGCTCCGTCCGCCGCCCGGGGGTTGAACATAATGTGGTAAGACCGCTGCATTGGAACAGGGACACGCCGGCCGTGTTTCGGGTATCCTATTCGGCGGGTTTGTTGGTATATATCGGCGGGGCGCAGGAGGATGCCGGGTGACCCAGGCGGATGACGGCAGTCGAAGCTATGGCTTGAACGACGCGGTCGCGGGACTCGAAGCTCTCGTCGGGCAGCCGCACATTTCCGAAGATTACGTCCGGTTCCGCATCGATCTGCTCAAAGCGCAGTGGGCGGTGCGTGGGGCTTTGGATGACGCGGCTCGAACCGTCGGCGCGGGTCATAACGGTAAGGAACGAGTGCCGGCGCTCGACCCAACGGCCGTCGAGTTTGACGGAAGACTGCTCGAATCGCTTTGCGACGCATTGCGCGAGGCGGTTGACAAACCAGGACGCGATGGGGGGGATATTTCGCGTTTGGCGTCGGCGGCGAAAAAAGAACCCGACCTGCTCGAAGAGTTGTCCCGCCGAGCCGCTTTTGGACCCGATCGGGAGTATCTCGAATCGCTTGGCAGAAGACTCGAAATTTACACCGACGCGCTGCTGTTCGTCGGGCGGACACTGGCCGCCCCGTTCGTCACCGTTGCCGCCCGGCGTGCTCGTCGGGCCGGCGATGGGTCACAAGAGGCGCCGCGTGATTCCGGCCTGTGCGGCTTGTGTGGTTCGTCGCCGGGGTTGGCCACACTGGAGCAGGAGGAGGGCCAGCGTTTTCTATTTTGTTCGTTGTGTGGAAACCGCTACGGATTCAGGCGTTTGGCGTGCCCGCACTGCGGTGAACGTGAACTCGAAGCGCTGACGTATGTACACCTGGACGACTCGGACCCGCGTTGGATCGAGACCTGCAACACGTGCAATCGATACATAAAGACGATCGACACGCGCAAGCTGCCCGCCGGCCGGCCGTTGATCCTGGTGGTGGAGGAAGCCGCCACGCTCCACCTCGATTTGCTCGCCGAGCGGGAGGGCTGCGCCCGTGGATTGCCGTACGCGGCGTGCGTCTAACAGCCCGCCGCAAAAGTCATGTAGCGGCCGACCCCCGCGTCGGCCGCTCCCGTGCGCGTCTGGTTTGCCGGATTATACCGCCCCCACGGGGGGGGGGCCCGCTACAGTCTATGGGCACCGCCGACTTTTGCGGCGGACTGCTAGGGTTGGTGTGGTCACGAGTGTGGATCGGGCAGAAGGAAGTTACAGATGCAAGCAACACTGAGTGTTCCGGAAACGATGGCCGAGTCGCTTCGTATGTTTCTCGAACAGGAGAAACTGCCGCTGAACGTTGTTACAGATGACGGCGGTACCGTTCAAGTTGTGAAATCCGCCAAGGGCGAGCAGAGCAAATCGACCGTACTCAAGGCCGGTGGGTGCATCGCATGCGGCACGGCGCGTGGTATGGCTTCTCGGCTCGGCATCCGGATACGCGAGATCGGCAAGCTGCTCAACCACCTCAATATCAGGATTCGGGCGTGCGAACTCGGATGCTTTGAATGACGTTGACATGGGTCATTTGCGGGGCGGGTCGGCGTGTCGGCAAAACCCATCTGGCACGAAAGCTATGCGAGGTCCTGCCCAACGCCGTCTATGCCAAACAGGGTTGCGGCACAAAGATGCCCGGCAAGCCCGAGAACTTCTTTCGCACGGACGCGGAGTTGGCGGCGTTTATCGACGCATGCCCCGAAACCCGCGCGCATGTCGTCGTCGAATCCAACGAGAGAGCCCGCAAGAGACAGGGCGACGTCATCATCTTTATCGACGGCATCCCCGGTCAAACGGATTTCCGTGACGATGTGGACGAGCTGCGATCCGGCGCGCATCTGCAAGTCGGTTCGACCGCCTCAATCGATGACTGGCGGAAAGTGTTAAGTGACAAGCTGAAGAACGCCGAGTTGTGCGAAGCCGTCTGTGACGTGCTGGTCGAGCACCAGGGTCATCCGAGTCGCTCAGTTTCGGCGATTCACCGGGTCGAGCCGTTGCGCATCTCGATGGAAGGCGCGCCGCCGATCCGCGATCCGTGCGACGTGGTGGTCGAGGAGCTTCTCACCATCATGGTGGAGGGCGTTGGGAACTTCGCGGTAATGTGCACGCCTTGCGACGTCGAAGCGCTGGCGGTTGGCTTTGCCTTCTCCGAGGGCTTGATTTCCTCGATCGAGGATGTCATCGAACTAGCCTATCGAACCGATCAGCGAGCGATCGGCCTGCGTCTTGATGCTCCGGGGCAGGGTGGGGCAGGCCGGAACCTGATCGTGACCAGTTCGTGTGGCTTGTGCGGGAGCCGGAATATCGACCAGCTTATGGCCGGTAATGTTGTCAGCGGCGATTCGTTGCGAGTGCCGGGAACGCTGTTGCGAAACGTAGCCGAGGAAATGCACGCGCGGCAGGACCTTTTCGCGCGGACCGGGGGCGCGCACGCGGCGGGTATCTTCGCCGCCGACGGCGAGCTGCTCGCGGTAGCGGAGGATATTGGTCGTCACAATGCCGTTGACAAGGCAATCGGCAAGTGTTTGGTGCAAGGGCTTTCCTTGGCCGGTTGCGGGATAACGCTTTCGGGGCGTGTGAGCCTGGAGTTGGTCGCCAAGGCGGCCCGGGCGGGTCTCGAACTCATGGTTGCCGTTTCGGCGCCGTCTTCGTTGGCAATCGAAGCGGCCGAGCGCTGCAACATCACGCTGTGCGGCTTTGTTCGCGAACAGCGCGCGACGGTCTACACGCATCCGCGGCGAATCGAGTCGGCATAGTAGTTTCCTATTCCACAGCGCGGCCTTTGGCCGCAGCCAAAGGGGCATGGGGATTGACGATTGAAGATTGACGATTGGGGATTATTGCTGGGCTGCGCCGTTGAGATCACCTACTTTGAACTTTGCACTTTGAACTCTGGACGGGTGGCCCATGGCTTTAGCCGTGGGGGACACGAATCGACGGGCCATTCGTGTCCCCCGCCGCTGAAGCGACGGGCCACCCAGGCGACGAAAATAATCGCGAACCGCGAAGAAATCGGCCGTTTACAATGTATGGGTACACGAAAGTAGAACCATGCTTTCTCGCACGTGTTACACCGGTAAATGCAAAAACATCTTGGCAACCAGTACGGTACGCCATACACTTAATTAGGTCGTTTTTAGGGCTTGATGAGTCGGCCCCGAGATTAGAGCCGGGAGTTTATCCATGAGATCGTGTTATTTGCTGATGTCCGGGTTGGTTTTGCTTGGTGTTTGTACCGTTGCCGTCGCGTCGCAGGATACGCCTGATATTCGCCCGCGCAACGATTTTCGGGGACATCGTGAAGCGGTCAGGCACCTTGCCTTTAGTCCGGACGGCAAGCTGTTGGTCAGTGCCGGGCAGGAAGGCCGACTGCGGCTCTGGAATCTGGAGACGGGGCGTTTTGTCCGCCAGATATTTCCGCGCGGAAAAACGGTCGGTGACCGCAACATCGCCGCCTCGAGGCATCGGCGGATCGAATCGATTGCGTTCAACCCGGAAGGGAAAATGATCGCCGAGGCGGCGGTTGAACCGTCCGGGTCCACGTCGTTGCGGCTGTGGAATCCGGAGGACGGCAAAGTCGTTCGGATACTCGCCGAGGGCGTGGACAACATGCGCGCCCTGGCGTTCTCGCCGGACGGCAAGCTGATCGCGACGAACGTACGCGATCGGCTCGGCTGGGGTCACAAAATCCTGCTGCGCGACACGCAAAGCGGAAAGGTCGTCGGAGAGCTGAGCAACAAGGGGCTGGCGGCTACTATGCTGACGTTCAGCCCCGATGGTAAGCTGCTCGTTTGCGCCGGGGCGCGGAAGATCTACATCTGGAACGTCGCCGAGCGCAAGCTCCTGCACACGATCTCGGCGCATAAGAAGGCGATCCAATCCATCGGTTTTTCGCCGAACGGGAAGCTACTGGTCAGCGGCTCGACCGACGACACGATCCGCATCTGGAAGGTCGAAACGGGGAAGATGGACCTGGAAATCGAAGCCGAGCAGGAAGGCGTGTTGGCGGTCGCGTTCAGCCCGAGCGGCAAGACGATCGCCAGCGGCGGCAAGGACAAAACGATCAAACTGTGGAAGCCGAAGTCAGGCAAGATGCGCGCCCGGCTATGGGGACACCTCGACAAGATATATTGCCTGGCGTTCAGCCCCGACGGCAAGACGCTCGCGAGCGGCAGCGGCGACACGACAATCGCGCTGTGGGACGTCGACGAGTCGGACGACGAGGAAAACGAGGAAGAAGAAGACGAAGAGGATGAGTGGGGCGATGATGACGATGATTAGAATCGTCGCTTAGCAGACCGCCGCAAAAGTCATGTAGCGGCCGACGCCCCTGTCGGCCGTAGGATGAAAACGACGTTCCACGACCGACACGGAGGTAGGTAGCTACGGTTTATGGACGCTGCCGGGTTTTGCGGTGGATTGATATGATCGTGCGTGATCATGCAGCAGAGCCGGGCCGTCCTCGGCCCGGAAACCGGCGTGAGGACACGCCGGCTCTGCTGTGTGGGCCATCCGCGCGACGCCGCGGGGTGTAGAATTTACCCTTCCCGAAAGACCGGGCGGACCGAAGTCCGCGGCTCCTCGGGTTGAACCCATCAAAGCAACACTCACGGAGCACTAGATTCCTCGGCGTTGCGTTTCTTGGAATGACATCGTACACACGTCAATAACGCTTACCCGACGATAAGCTTGACTGAACGGGCTGCTTGACACTGCACGTGCGAAAAATACAATCATCCGAAACGCCGGCGCCGGTGGCGTGGGACGGACGAGGGGATAGACTCAAGTCGCCGGCTCGTGGCTTGCAGCACACAGGTGGTACTCTCCCCACTTTTTGTGACCGGCGCTTGTGACGTGGAACGTCCGTTTTTTCGAGCCAAAGAGGAATCAGGCGTGATCGAAGTCCGCAACCTCTCCAAGTATTACGGCAACCTATGTGCCGTCAACGGCATCTCGTTCTCGATCAAGGAGGGCGAGATCGTCGGCTTCCTCGGCCCCAACGGGGCCGGCAAGACGACCACCATCCGGATTCTGACCTGCTTTCAGCCCGCCACGACCGGCTCCGCAAGCGTTGCCGGGCATGACGTGTTCACCGAGTCGATGGCGGTGCGGGCACAGGTCGGCTATCTGCCGGAGTCGGTGCCGCTTTATCAGGAAATGCGCGTGCGCGAATACCTGCGCTTCCGCGGGAAGATCCACGGGCTGGAGCGCACTGCACGCGAGCGGGCCATCCAGCGCGTCGCCGAGCGCTGCTGGATCACCGACGTGATCAATCGCCCGATCGGACAGCTCTCCAAGGGCTATCGGCAACGTGTCGGCCTGGCGGACTCGCTGCTGCACAACCCGCGTGTGCTGATTCTGGACGAGCCGACCATCGGTCTCGACCCGACGCAAATCCGGGCCACGCGGACGTTGATACGCGAGTTGGCCCAGGATCACACGGTCCTGCTCTCCAGCCATATCCTGCCGGAGGTCGAGGCCACCTGTAAGCGCATCATCATTATTAACCAGGGCCGGATCGTCGCTTCCGGAACGCCGACGGAACTGCGGCAGCGGATTACCGGCGATTCGGAGTTGATCGCCGAGTTCAAGGGATCCACCGAGGAGATCGCGGCCGGTCTTCAGAAGCTCGACGGTGTTAGCCGGGTCGAAACCACGATGCGGGACGGGTGGACGCGTGTAACGGTGACCACGCAAAAGGATGTACGCGAGGAAATCTACAAGCTCTCGATCGAGAAAGGTTGGCCGATGCGCGAGCTGCGCCGCGACGTGGCTACACTCGAGGACTTTTTCGTCAAGATCGTTGCCGGAGCCCGCGACATGGACACCGCTTCGGTCGGCGCAGGGGACAAACGATGAGAAACACGACCGCGATCATGCAACGCGAGTTGCTCTCGCTTTTCTTTTCTCCGATCGGCTACATCGTCATCGCCGGGTTTTTGTTGATCACCGGCGTGATTGTGCTGGTGACCGAGAGCTTCGGACCCGGAAAGCCGGCAACGCTCCGTAGCGTGTTCGATTTCACGCCATACGTGCTGACGATCATCATTCCGGCGATCAGCATGCGGACGATCAGCGAGGAATACCGTAGCGGGACGATCGAGACGCTGACGACCGCCCCGGTCTCCGACATGCAGTTCGTCGTCGGTAAATACCTGGCGGCGTTGATCTTCTACGCGATCATGCTGTCGGGAACCCTCGTCTACCTCGTGCTGATGATGCGCTTCGGTAACCCGGACGTGGGGGCATCGCTGGCGGCGTACTTCGGGCTGCTGCTGCTCGGCGTTTCGTTCACCGCGTTCGGCGTGTTCACATCCAGCCTGACGCACAACCAGATCGTGGCGTGGATGTTGGGGATGGTACCGCTGATGCTCTTCGTGTGGTTCGCCGCCTCTATCGTAGGGAAGATCGAGGGCGTGCCGCGGCAATTGTTTCAGCAGGTCAACATTCTCCGACATCTCGATCAGTTCAATCGCGGGCTGGTGAGCACCGAGGGCGTGGTGTTCTTCGCGGCAACCGCGGTGTTGTTCCTGTTTCTGGCCGTCAAGGTAGTGGAGTCACGACGATGGCGGTAATGAGTGCAAGTAAAAGGCGATTTGTCTACGGGCTGAACGTCGCGGTCATGATCGTGCTCGCGTTCGTCCTGCTCGGGTTTGTAACCTGGGCGGCGGGCGAGTACGGCGGCCGGGTTGATCTGACACGCACCGGCGTGAACAGTCTGAGTCCACGGACAGTGCAATTGCTGCGCGGGCTCGGCGAGGATGTCACCATCACCGGGCTGTACAGCACCGCGCTGAAGGAAGTTCGTCCGTACGCGGAAAAGCACCAGACCCGCGTCGGCGACCTGCTCGATCTGTACGAAACCGCCGCCCGCGGCAAGGTCACCGCGCACATGATCGACGCGAGCGCGAGTCCGGCAAAAGTTACGGCCCTGCTAGCGCGGCTGAAGGAAAAGCCGGCGTACAAGGACGAGGCCAAGCCGCACGCCGAGGCTTTGGATGCGTTTCCAGCGTTGAGCGCGCGGCTGGCCGAACTGATGCAGGGAGAGCTGAGCGGAATCGACGGTTTGCACAACGCCGATCCGGCGCTGGCCAAGATTCAGGCACTGAGCATCATCGAGCGCAACCTGCGGGTGATGATACGCGAAGCGCAGGCGACCGAAAGCGACGTGAAGACGCTCAAGGAAGATGAGATTCCACGCTATGGGCGGGCCGTCGAGCAGGTGAACGATTACCTGGGGCAGGTAAAATCGGTGCTCCAGGACGCGCTCGATTGGATGAGGAACAAAGGCACCGGCACGCCGGGCATCTCACCCGAGACGAAGAGCTTTTTCGCGGGGGCGCCCAGCCGCTACGCGACGGCGTTGGGCGAATTGCAAACTTTGCTCTCCAAGACCGAAGACCTGGCGAGTGTCAAGCTGGAAGACGTCTACGAGACGCTCAAACGCGGGCAGACCGTCCTCGTGGAAACCGAGAACGAAGCCACGGTGCTGACTCAGGACGACGTCTGGCCGTGGCGGACCGACCGTGGTGCTCCACCGCCGCCCGACGGTGATCCGCGCGACTTCGCCGGTGAACAGGCGGTCTCGTCGGCTATCCTGAAGCTGACGCAGAAAACGAAGACGGCGGTTATTTTCACCCGTTTCGGCGGTGAACCTCTGCTGCAAGCGCCGCCGCCGACCAATCCGATGATGCAGATGCCGCAGGCCCCGTATCAAGTGCTGAACGAGTTGCTCCAAAAGGAGAACTTTATCACGCAAGAGTGGGACGTGCGGACTCAGACGGAGCCGCCCAAGGTGGAGGAGGCGTCGCGTCTGATCTACGTGGTCTTCCCGCCCGAGCCGCCGCCGCAGCAGAATCCGATGCGACCGGCCCCGACGCCGCGGATCAACGCCGAGCAGAAACAGCGAATCTTCGACGCGGTTAAGGAGTCGGGGATGGCGGTGTTCTTAACTTCGTGGATGCCGCCGAGTTCGCAGTTCATGCCGATGCCGGAGAAATACGACTTTAACGATTATCTGAAGAAGACCTGGGGGATCGCGGTCGAGGACACGCACTTGGCGTTGCAATTCGTGGTTCACCCGCAGCGCGATGGGTTGATGTTGCCGGCTAGCCGGAATTTGATGATCAACTCGCAAGTCTTCCACTACACCGATCACCCGATCGGCGCGCCTCTGCGAGGTCTGCCAGCGGCGTTCCAGACCGTCGCCCCGTTGAGGATCGTCACCGGCGATGAGAAACCCGAGGGCGTGACGCTCGAACCGATCGTGGAAGTCAACGATACCGAGGACGTCTGGGCGATCAACAATCTGAGCCGCATCAACGAGGACTTGCAGAAAAACCAGGGGACTCGGCGGTACGAGGATGACATCCCCGCGCCGTTCCCGCTGGGAATCGCCGCCACCGGCACCGAGGGGAAAAAGCTGGTTGTTATCGCCAGCGATCGGTTCGTGGCGGATTCGGTCGTGAACATGGCACAAATGGTAATGGTTGGCGGGACGGTGCGTCTGGCCAAGCTCTATCCCGGAAACATCGATCTGTTTCTGAACGCTTTGCACTGGCTGACCGGGAACGCGGACCGCATCGCGGTGGGCACGCAACGAAGCGACGTTCCGCGGCTGGACAAGCTCGAGGAAGGCGGGATGCTGACGTTTACCCGGGTGTTCCTGGTTGGAATCTGGCCCGCGGTGGCATTGTTGATAGGCGCGGGTGTCTGGCTGCTGCGTCGGAGGTAATCGCGGATGAATTTCAAGACGACGTTTGTCCTGCTGGTGCTGGTGGTAATCGGCGCGGGGCTGTGGATTTACACGGGCGATCGCGAGCCGGCTGATGTGGAAGAGACTGTCGAATCGTCGGTGCCGACGCAAGACCGCTATGTGCTCGACCCGCGGCCCGAGAACAATGATGTCGTTCGCGTGGAGTTTGAACGACGCGATCAGCCCACGCTGGTGTTCGAGCGTGGCGAGAAGAAAGACGGGCCCGGCAAGATGAAAGAGTGGCGGATGATCGCGCCGCTCGACAGCCCCACCGAAGGGTATCTAGTCGACGGATTGACGACGATGCTGACCGGTCTCCAATACCAGCGTTCATTCGAGCCCGACGCGGGCGACGTGAGCCTGGCGGACGCTGGTCTCGAACCGCCTGCCGCGACGATCAAGCTGACCGACAAAGAGGGGAAGCAGTACGCGGCCCAGATCGGCAAGTCCGTCGCGCTCAGCAACGACATGTACATCCGCGTGGTCGGGACCGACGAGATCAAGGTCATCGGCCGTAACATGTCGCACGACATCGAGCGCGCGGTCAACGAATATCGTGCCAAACGTGTGACGAAATTCACGGCGGGTGATGCCCGGCACGTGCGGATCGAGCACGAGGGAACCACGTACGAGTTCACCCGCGGCGACGGTGACGAGTGGGTGATCAACGAGCCGATCAAGGCCTACGCGCGGGGCGAGAAGGTCAAGGCCCTGGTAGCGGCGCTCGGCGGCGTGCGTGTGAAGGAATTTATCGAGGACGCGCCGGAATCGCTTGACGCCTACGGCCTCGATGAACCCATGTTGACGATTACCGTAACCACGGAAAAGACCGAGAAAATCGAGGAAGAGCAAGAAGATGCCGAAGAACCGACGACTCAGCCGAGCGAGCCGAAGTTCAAGACGGTGGTCGAGACACACTCGTTGTCGGTCGGCGACTTCGCCGATCTCAAGTCCACCATGCGATACGTGAAGCCGCCCGCGCAACCGTGGGTGGCAAGTGTGACGCAACAGAACATCGAGAAGCTGATCCCGAAACTGTCGGAGCTGCGCGACCCGTGTGTCACACGCGTGAAGGCGGACGACGTAACGCGCCTGGACCTCACCACCGACGGCACGACCACGACGCTCGAGAAGAAAGACGGTAAATGGCAAGGCACCGGCGAGCTTGCCGAACTCGAAACCGAAGCGGTCAACAAGCTGCTGAGAGCATTCGAGGATGTCAACGCGATCGACTACATCGACGATCCGCAAGAGCTGTCCGAGTATGGCCTGGAACAGCCGCGTGTGATCCTGGCGGTGACGACCGCCGGCGCCGTCGAGCCGGTGACGTTGCGGATCGGAGCGAACACCGTCAGCGGGCACAACACGTACGTGCGGGTTGCCGGCCAAACCTCGGTGATGGTCATCAATGCCCAGCGGGCGGCGGAGATGGCGATCAAGCCGATCTCGCTGCGCTCGCGCGAGATTACGTCATCGACGCCGGGACAGATCAAACGCATCAGCGTGCGGCAACGAGATAAAAGCTACGTTCTGGAGCGTAAGCCCGGCGGGCGAAGCTGGAAGATGCTCGAACCGGCCGACGCCCCGCCCAATTCCGCGGCGATGCGCGAGCTGGTCAACGACTTGTCACGGCTGCGGGCCAAGCGAGTGGTCGCGAGGGATGACGACGAATCGTACGGTCTGAGCAAGCCGGAAGTGACCATCGAATATGAGTTGGAACAGCCGGTCGCGGGGCCGCCGCCGGCACCGGAGAGTCAGCCGGCCGTCGAACGTATAACGCACACGCTACGCGTTGGCCGCAAGGACGACCGGACATACGCCCGGTTCGATGACGTTCCGTATGTGTTCCAGTTGGATGAGACGGTTTATAAGGTGCTGACCGCCGAGCTCATCCGGCCCGGCCTGTTCGATATCAAGGCCGACGAAGTTGTTTACCTAAAGATCGAAGCACCCGGCGGCACGGTGGAGTTCGAACGAGAAGACGATAAGTGGACTTACCCGCCGGACAAGTTTCTACAGCTCTCGCAGAAAAAAGTCGGCGACTTCGTGAAGGAACTAGCCGAGCTGCGTGTCTCGGCGTACGTCGCGTACCGTGCCGGCGACTTGGCAACGTACGGCCTGGAAAACGCCCCGGTGACGGTCGCCATGCGCCTGAAGGATGATTCGACGATCACGCTCAAGGTCGACCAGGTCCGCGCGGGCGAGCTGCCGCGCAAGACCGCCTGGGTCGAGCAGCAGCGTGTCTTCCTGCTGCGGCCGGTGGAGGCGGAGAAGCTGATGCGCGGGCTCGACAACTACGTCAAGCCCGAGCCCACCGAAGCGGACGAGGGCCGGCCGAAGACACCGTAGCTGCACATTGAAGCTCTTCCCCGCCGGAGGCGGAGAATGCGCCCCGGCTACGCTCGGTCGTGCAGGTTACGGACGCCCAGCCGAGGGCGGCCGGGCCACATGCGGAGACGATCCCCGGCACGGCACGATGCCGGTAGCGGCGCGCTGCCTACGTCCCTTCTCCGTAGTGGGCGAGCAGCTCGGCCAGATCGGACAGGTCCACGCAACCGTCGTGGTTGATGTCGCCGTCCTCGTAGCTCGCGCCGGCGGTCGTGCCGTAGTGCGCGAGCAGTTGGGCCAGATCGGACAGGTCCACGTCACCGTCGTGGTCGATGTCACCGGGGATGCCCGTCTCGATCGTCAGTTTCGGAAAAATGCCGCCCTCCCCGACCCAGACCCCGCCGAAGCTTCCCGCCCGGACCGTCAGCCCGGCAAATGGCTCTTGGGCGTTGACCAGGTCGGTCACGAAGGACGTCACCTCGAAGCTCAGCTCGTCCCCGATCTGAGGATTCGGCGTATCGACCGCGTCAAGAACGTTGCCGTCGCCGGCTTGGAAGTCGGACAGCTCGGCGATCCCGTTCGCCACGTATCCGTCGACCACCAGGCTGTCGGGAGTCTCTCCGTTTACACCGAGCCCGTAGATCTCGATGGCGGTGATCCTGACCTCGAATGTGGCCGTGAAGATGAACTCCCCTTCAGGAACAGTGAACGAGGAGAGGTCAAACTCCGCCATCGACCGGCACTCGCCTAGCGTTCCCAGCAGGGCGTCGTTGAAGGTGGCAAACGGCCCGTTGTCGCCGATGCCGTCGAACGGCTCGGCGTCGACGACCTCGAAGTCGACCGGCGGATTCTCGATCGTGAACACCGAATCCGCCAGAGCCGGCCCACCTCCAAACAGGAACAAGAGGAACAGACCCGCGATCCTGTGCTTTGTTAAATCCTTCATGGCACTCTGCCTCCTCGTTTAGAAATGCTCCCCCGTTCCCATGGAACTGCCCCTTTATATGATACCACGGTTCGATAGCGGCGGCCAACCAGAATCGCATGCAAACCCGGCGGGAAACGAGCACTACGGCCGACCAAGGCCCTTCAAATCGCCCCGAGCTTCGCCTAAGATGCCAGTTCGTATTTTTCGTGTTCCAGCAACGTACCTAGTCTAACGAAGGCCATCTGACATGATGAGTTTTGATCTGCCGGAAGATGTGATCGCACTGCGAGATGTCGTCCGAGACTTTGCAGCCAACGAGATTCGCCCGTACGCCCGCGAGTGGGACCGCGAGCAGTTCTTACCTGACGAGCTCGTTGCCAAGGCCGGCGAACTCGGTCTGCTGGGGATCATGGTCCCGCCCGAGTACAACGGAGCCGGGTTGAGCTACCTGGCGAACTCGGTGATCGTCGAGGAGATTGCCCGGCAGGATGGCGGCGTCGCTCTGTTCGTCGCCGCCCACAACGGTCTGTGTATCTCCCATTTTCTGGTTGCAGCCAACGACGAGCAGAAAAAGAAGTACCTGCCCAAGCTGGCCACCGGCGAGCACATCGGTGCCTGGGGGCTGACCGAGCCCGGTTGCGGCTCCGATGCGGCCGCGATGAAAACCCGGGCGGTCAAGGACGGGGACGGCTGGCGGATCACCGGGCATAAGATATTCATCACCAACGGCTGCCGCGCCCAAGTCTATATCGTGGTTGCGATGACCGATCCGGAGAAAGGCCCGAATGGGGCCTCTGCCTTCATCGTCGAGCGTGGCGCCGAAGGTTTTACCGTCGGTGCCAAGGAAGACAAGATGGGCATCCGTTCGAGCGACACCTGCCCGCTCGACTTCGACAACTGTTACGTCGGACCCGAGGCCCTGGTCGGTGAGCTGGGCCATGGTTACAAGGATGCCCTGGCGGTTCTCGAGCGCGGTCGCGTCGGGATCGGGGCGATGTCCGTCGGTCTGGCCCGCGGTTCGCTTGAGGAGGCCATTGCCTACGCGAACGAACGTGAAGCGTTCGGCAGGCCGATCGCCAAGTTGCAGGCGATCTCATTCATGCTGGCGGACATGGCGACGGAAGTCGAAGCGGCACGTCTGCTGGTGCGCGACGCCGCCCTGTCGCTCGATTCGGGCAAGTCGGATCGTCTGAAGGCCTCGGTCGCGAAGCTGTACGCCAGCGAGATTGCGACGCAGGTGGCGCTCAGAGCGATCCAGATTCACGGCGGCTACGGCTACACGAAGGATTTCCCGGTCGAACGTTACATGCGCGACGCCAAGCTGTGCGAGATCGGCGAGGGCAGCAGCCAGATTCAACGCATTGTGATCGCACGCGAACTGCTGAAAGACTAACCGGCGGAAATAAATCAGAGGTAACGACAAGTGGACTTCAATCTTGATGATGATCAACGGCAATTAGTGGACGAGCTTCGCCGATTCTGTGATGGCGAGATCGCCCCCAAGGCCGAGCAGCGCGACCAAGAAGGCTGTTTTGAAAACGGTCTGATCGAACAGCTCGGCGAAATGGGGTTGCTCGGGCTGTACGTTCCGACCGAGTACGGCGGGACCGGGCTCGATATCGTGACTTACGTAGTGGCGGTAGAGGAACTCTCGCGAGCCTGTGCCGCGACGGGGATCCTGATGTCGGCGCACCACTCCTTATGCGTGGACCCGATTCTCAACTACGGTACTGAAGAGCAGAAGCAGAAATATCTCCCGAAACTCAGCAGCGGCGAGTGGATCGGGTGCCTGGCGCTGACCGAGCCCGGAAGTGGTAGCGACGCCGGCGCCGCCCGTTGTATGGCGGTTGAAAAGGGCGACGGCTGGCACATCACGGGGACGAAAAATTTCGTCACGAACGGTCGCGAGTCGCACGTGTTTCTATTGATCGCCGTCACCGATCCCGATGATAAGCGACGTCGCCTGTCGGCCTTCATTGTCGAGAAGGGCACGCCGGGCTTCGAGCTCGGCAAGTTTGAGAAAAAGCTGGGCATTCGGGCCAGCAGCACCGCCGAGCTGATTTTCGAAGACTGTGTGATTCCGAAGGAGAATCTGCTGGGCGAGCGCGGCCGAGGATTCAGGATCGCGTTGTCGACGCTGGACGGTGGCCGGCTGGGCGTGGCTGCCCAAGCGATTGGCATTTCACAAGCCGCGCTCGAGGCGGCCACGGACTATGCCAAGACCCGGGTCCAGTTCGGCCGACCAATCGCAAAATTCCAGGCGATCCAGTGGAAATTGGCGGATATGGAGATGGGGATTGCCGGATCACGAATCCTGACCCGCCACGGCGCCTGGCTCAAACAGAATAAACAAGCTTATGAATGCGAAGCCGCGATGGCCAAGCTCTTCGCGAGCGAGGTTTCGAGTCGCGTGACCAACGCGGCGATTCAGGTGTTCGGTGGTTATGGCTACTGCGCGGATTACCCGGTGGAACGGCATCTGCGAGACGCCAAAATTACGGAGTTGTACGAGGGAACCAGTGAGATTCAAAGGCTTGTGATCGCACGAAAGTTGCTGACCGAGCCGCAGTGGGTAACAAGAGGATAACTACATGGCAGACAAACAGGCGTATCTGGTAGCGGGGAAGCGCAGTCCGGTCGGTCGTTTCCTGGGCACGATTTCGAAGATGACCGCGATGGAGATCGGCACGCAGGTCGCCAAGGCGTTGCTGAACGAGACCAAGGCCGACCCGAACGCCTTCGACGAGGTTTTCGTCGGGCAGGTCTTGCAGGCCGGTTGCGGGCAGAATCCCGCTCGGCAGGTCGCCCTCGGAGCCGGCATCCACGACGAGATTTCGTGCGTGACAGTCAACAAGGTCTGCGGCAGCGGTTTGCAGTCCGTCATGTTCGCCGAACAGGTCATTCGTTGCGGCGATGCCGACCTGATCATGGCCGGCGGCATCGAGTCGATGAGCCAGGGGCCGTTCCTCTCGCGGACCATGCGAACCGGGAACAAGTTCGGCCACGGCGAGATGGTCGACGAGATGCTCTACGACGGGCTTACCAATGTCTTCTCGCAAGAATTGATGGGCGTGTTGGCTGAATACACCGCCGAGAAAGCCGGCCTGACGCGCGAGATGCAGGACGAGTGGTCACTAAAGAGCCAACAGCGTGCCGCCAAGGCCACCGCGGATGGCCTCTTCAAAGAGGAAATCGTCGGCATCGAGCTGCCCCGCAAGAAGGGCGTTTTCGAGGCAGACGAGACGTTCCGTGCGGATACGACGCTAGAATCGCTGGCGGGCCTGCGGCCCGCGTTTTCCAAGGACGGGACCGTCACCGCCGGCAACTCTTCGCAACTCTCCGACGGCGCCGGGATGCTGCTGGTCACCAGTGAAGCGGGTTTGAAGAAGTGCGGCAGTATGCCGATGGCTCGCATCGTGGCCCACGCCACGGCCGGCGGACCACCGAAAGACTTGTTCTTCACCCCGCCCAAGGCGGTCAAGATGGTCTGCGAAAAGGCTGGCTGGTCGATCGGCGACGTCGACTTCTTCGAATTGAACGAGGCGTTCGCTTCCCAGACGCTGGCCGGGCTAAAGGCCCTGGAAATCAACGGCGACAATGTCAACGTTAACGGCGGCGCGATTGCGCTCGGACACCCGATTGGTGCCAGCGGCGCCCGCGTGCTGGTGACGCTGCTGCACGTGCTGAAAAAGCACAACGCCAAGCGCGGCGTGACGGCGCTGTGCCTCGGCGGCGGAAACGCCGTCGCGATGGCGGTTGAAATGGTATAATTAAATAGATTATCCTGATGAGGTTGCACCGGCATGACGCCGGTGCCGGCATGGGTAATATGCCCGTGTACAATTCCGTTCGCAGTCTTGGACAATTACAGGGGTGCGCTGTGCCCCGTCACATTCAGGAAGGTGGTCACGTGGACATTCGTACTAATATCAAGACGGTAGCGGTATTCGGTGCCGGCACGATGGGTGCCGGAATCGCGCAGGTTTTCGCCCAGAACGGTCGTACCGTGCTTCTCCAGGACGCGGTCCCCGGTCTGGTCGAAAAATCAATCGGGCGAATCGGCAAAATCCTCGACAAGCTCGTAACCAAAGAGAAGATCACCGCCGACGCCGCCAAGACCACGCTGGCAAACCTCAAGCCGGCCACGATCGGCGATGCCAAGGGCGCGGACCTGATCATCGAAGCGATAATCGAAGACCCGGGCACCAAACGCGAGCTGCTGACCAAACTCAACGAGATCGTCGACCCCGACGTCATCTTCGCCAGCAACACCAGCAGCATCTCGATCAGCGAGCTGGCGGCAGCCAGCGGCCGACCCGAGCAGTTCATCGGCATGCACTTTTTTAACCCGGTCCCCTTGATGGCGCTGGTCGAGGTCGTTGTCGGACTGCAAACCGCGGAGCCGGTAGTCAAAGCGATCATCGCGTTGGCGGAGGAACTCGGCAAGACGCCCCAACGCGTCAAGGATCACCCCGGATTCGTCAGCAACCGAGTCCTCATGCCGATGATCAACGAGGCGGTCTCGTGCTACAGCGACGGTGTCGCCGACGCCGAGACGATCGACGAAGTCATGAAGCTGGGCTGCAATCACCCGATGGGACCGCTGGCATTGGCGGACCTGATCGGTCTGGACGTGTGCTTGATGATTATGGAGGTTCTGCACCGCGACCTGGGGGATGACCGCTATCGACCGGCACCCGTGCTGCGAACGATGGTGCGGGCCGGACTGTTGGGGCGCAAGACAGGCAAGGGATTCTACGATTATGAACGTTGAGGCCAAACCAGCTACGCGTACCGAACTTACACGGGATGGACATGTCGCGACCGTCAGCTTCGTTACGGAGACCGGCCCGCCACTCCTATCGTCATCCGTGCTCGGCGAGCTCGGACGGATCACCGACCAACTTGCTCAGGACGCCAACATTCGCTTCGTCGTCTTTCGCGGCAGCGGGCACGCGTTCAGCGGCGGCGCCGACGTCGGTGAAGTCATGCAAATGAACCAGGATCAGGGTTTTCCGTTCAGCAAACACGGACAGAACGTGTTCAACGCGATCGAAAACCTGCCCCAGATCACCTTCGCCGCCATGAACGGGCACGCCATGGGCGGCGGGTGCGAACTGGCTCTGGCTTGCAGCTTTCGCTTGATGGTCGCCGGTGCAAAAATCGGTCTGCCGGAGGTTAAGTTCGGCGTGATTCCGGCTTGGGGCGCGACGAAGCGCTTGCCGATGATCGTCCCGTTAAACTGGGCGTTGCGGATGCTGTATTCGGGCGAATCGCTTACCGCCGAGCAGGCCGAGAAAATCGGACTGGTCGACGAGGTCGTACCGACGGCGGACCATCTGGACGCGGCGTTGAAACGCTGGTTCAAACGGTTTAGCCTCTGCTCGCCGCAGGCGATCATCCGGATCAAACGTGCGATTATCAATAACGATGAGTCACACCAATTCGGGCTGTGCTTTACCAGCACCGATCCTAGGGAGGGCATGACAGCTTTCTTCGAAAAACGCAAACCTTCCTGGGTGCCCGATGAAAGCGACGACGGTGCTTAGTGCAGCTATAAATTCAAACCGCCAAGATGCCAAGAGCGCCAAGCACGCCAAGAAGACCGAAGTTTCAGTTCAGACACGGCTGCGCCGGCCGGGTTCTAGGTGGCGAACCTTTGCGTTCTCTGCACTGAAACGGCCGATTTCTTCGCGGTTCGCGAAGATTTTCGTTGCGGGGGGGGCCCGTCGCTTCAGCGGCGGGGGACACGAATGGACGGTCGATTCGTGTCCCCCACGGCTAAAGCCATGGGCCACCCGTCCAGAGTTCAAAGTGCAAAGTGCAGAGTTCAAAGTGCAGAGTTCAAAGTGTAAAGTGTGTGCTCTCAACGGCGCACCCAGCACTAATCCCCAATCGTCAATCGTCAATCCCCAATCGTCAGTGCCCCTTTGGTTGCGGCCAACAGCCGCGCTAAGCCTTGGCGGCTCCGGGAGTTGTAGTACCAGCAGCCGATGGTAAACCCCGCTTCGATTAAAGACTGGGATACGTGGCAGGCGACGTTGCGGGCGAAGCCGAGCGAGGCGATCCCGGACAATCTGCCGGACCGCTGGTGGGTAGTCCATACCCGCCCGCGCAATGAGAAGGCCCTGGCACTTGATCTGCGTGCTCGGGGGATTTTCCATTACCTGCCACTTAATGTGCGCGGCACGCGCAGCAAGAATACCGGGCGTATATCGCGTTCGCTCGTTCCGGTCTTCCCCGGGTACGTGTTCCTGAACAGCAGTGACACCCAGCGCCAGCAAGCACTAATGACCAACCGGATCGCCAAGACCCTCCCGGTCGTAAATCAGGCCGAACTGGTGGGCGAGCTGCGCCAGATCCAAGGGCTGCTCGCCACGCAAACGGATTTCGATTGGGAACCGGCGATCGAGGTCGGCCAATGGGCGCGCGTCATCGCCGGTCCGCTCCAAGGCATCGAAGGAATCGTCAGCAAACGATTGTCACGTCTGCGCCTCGTGCTGAACATGCGGATGCTGTCGCAATCCGTGGCGGTCGAAGTTTCACGCGACCTGCTGGAACGGATCGACGAGCCAATGTACGCGAGTTGAGATCAGGTGGTGTGCTCCAGACGGCTTTCAGGTGAGCACAACTCATTTCTCCGAACCGGTTTGGCCGGCCAGCCGTACTACATTGGTGGGTCCCGGCTGGTTTTTTGACCCCGCCTCTAGCATTCGATACCTATGACCGATATTGTTAGCGGACTCACAGCGGCCCGAATTGCCGCAAGTCTAGGACTGTCAAATACTTCTGTCAGGCGACCTTGCGGCTGACGGGGACGGAGTCTACCCGGATGGGCAAAATTATCAATATTTGCGGGGCCAGGCCGAATTTCATGAAGATCGCCCCGCTGATGCGCGCATACCAAGCATACGAGGGGATCAATCCCCTGCTCGTGCATACCGGCCAGCACTACGACAGCAACATGTCGGAGCTGTTTTTCAAGCAATTGAACATCCCCGAGCCGGATCTCAACCTCGAGGTCGGCTCCGGCAGCCACGCTGTGCAGACCGCCGAGATCATGAAGCGGTTTGAGCCGGTGGTGCTGGAGCACAAGCCCGAGTGGGTGGTCGTCGTTGGCGACGTGAACAGCACGATCGCCTGCGGGTTGGTTGCCAAAAAACTGGACGTGAAGCTGGCTCACGTCGAGGCCGGGCTGCGGAGCTTCGACCGGACGATGCCGGAGGAGCTCAACCGACTGCTGACCGACGCGATTTCCGACCTGCTGTTCGTGAGCGAGCCCAGCGGGCTGAAAAATCTCAAACACGAGGGTATCCCCGACAAGAGAGTGCACTTCGTCGGCAATGTTATGATCGACACGCTACGGGCAAATCTCGAACACGCCCAACGTTCGACGATCCTGGACACGCTGGAGCTGAAAGAAGGCGGCTATAACGTCGTCACGCTGCATCGGCCGAGCAATGTGGACGACGCGGAGGTCTTCGGCGGCATCGCCGAGGCGCTCGATGCGATTCAGCGGGATCTGCCCACGGTCTTTCCGATGCACCCGCGGACCGTGCACAATCTGCCGAAGCTGGGCTTGGCGGAGCGTTTCGAGAAGATGAAGCAACTACGCGTGATCGAGCCGCTGGGATACCTCGACTTTCTGAAGCTGATGTCCAGCGCCTCGGTCGCCATAACCGACTCCGGCGGCATCCAGGAGGAAACCACGATCCTAGGCGTCTGGTGCTTGACCGTGCGCGAGAACACCGAGCGCCCGGTCACGATAACGAGCGGCACGAACACAATAGTCGGCACAAACCCGGAAAAGATCATCGCGGCGTATCGCCAACGCCGGGCCGAAAAGCTGAACGCCCCCCCGGTACCGGAAAAGTGGGACGGTCGAGCGGCGGAGCGGATAGCGAAATTGTTAGCGGAGGCGTCGTAAGATCGGCATTCTGGAAACGACATGGAATTAAGGCTCCGTCGAATAATGACCGCACTGTTGCCGGCCGATGGTGTTGCCAGCATACGAAGATGGGTTATGACATTACTGGAATAATTCGATGAGAAACGGCCTGTTGTTAATACAGATTGTTTTATTATTCACGGTCTCATCGGCGGATTGTCAAACTGGAGGCAGTGAGTCGAGGCCGGGCAGAACGACGCAAAAGTTGAGAATTATACCGTGGGTAGAAGTGAACTTTCCTCCACGATATGTGGAAGATGCTGTTGAGGGCTTGCGAATTTGGAGAAAAGTGACAGATACGGCGATTGTATCAACAATGCCCGGCCGCGCAGACTTATATCGCGAATTGCGGAAACGTGTTCCTGACATGCACATTATTCCCGGCCTGAAGACGATGGATTTGCTCAAACGATTCGATTCCGTGGGGGGGTGGCGAATAGTAGCAAAGGAACTCGCAGCTATTCGTGCCGCAAGCGGAGAGCGAGTCATCTTATTGGACAACGAAATCGCAATGAAGCCGTATATTGACGGCGTTCAGCCCGTGAATCTGGATCGCCTTAGAACAGGGCTATCGAAGTTACCTCGCGACATTGATTACTTGTGGTACCCAAGCATTTTCGGGAAGGACGACAAACAGCGTCGCAATGCCGAGGTGTGCCGCGTAGTAGAAGAAGTGCTAAAAGATGTCCGTTTCCTTGATCAACGATATCAAGGCATACGCGCGGTAACGGATCGCGCGCGTATTGCTGCTGATAAACGATTGAAGGCCATTGCCAGGAAACCCACGTTGCCGATGTTGTATTTCTACGGATCCGATGGGCGGTATGTCTGGTGGAAAGACGAACAGGTCCATGAGGCATTGGAGCATATTCGCCGAGAATGGGGTGACAGCGCGGATGTCGTAATTTATCCCGGTGTAAAACGCTGGGTTGAAGCCGCCAGTTCGATCTCGCGGAGAATACCGTTGATTGACAGGCAGAGACGTCCGTAAACATAGGTGCCGAAGTTGTCTTTAATCAGCGGAAAGGATCCTATAACGCGCATCACAAAGGACCATATTAGCAAAGTGTTAAAGCTAGAGGCAAATAAAGAATGAGCACCGAAGCACTGATAATGCTGGCTATACTTGCAGTATTTACAGGCGCATGCGTGCTCATTTTCGGATTAGGTTACCGAATAGGCGATTTGCTGTTCTTCGCCGCGGCCGTGATGCCGATTATCTGGATCAGCCGTCTTAACCAGTATTTCATCATGATCGGTGAGTCCAAGTACATATTGCTGTGGGCAGTATTCGCACTGCTGATCCTGGCGGCAATATTGTTTGGTAATCGGAATACAAAACATATCCTGCGCAAGCCTTCGCGTAACGTCATGGTCACAATGGCTGTACTCCTGAGCGTCATGTTGCTCAGCAGCCTTTTTAGCAGCCACGGCGGTCAGGACGTGATTAGCGGGATCACCGCATTGATGTTCGTCATTCTGCCTTTCCTTGCCGCCCGAGCGGTCGTACAATGGTGCCGGGTTGACGAAGCCGGAATTCAGCGCGCGGTGCTATCACTCTTCATGGCGGGTGGTCTGCTGGGCGTGTTGAGCACGGTTACCGCATTGTTACCCAGCTTGCTGCCCAGCATGGGCCTCGGCGTGGCATATAAGACGTACGGATACTCACGGGCCTATTCGGCACTCGGAGGGGCAAACGGGACGGGGATGGTCCTGCTGCTGCTATACTGTACGGCATTCGGTCAGTTATTGGCCAAAAAGCGACGGATGATTGCAGGAGTAGCCTTGTCGCTGGCGTTCATCGGTCTTTTGACCACACTGGCGCGCGG
This sequence comes from Phycisphaerae bacterium, assembly GCA_030612705.1. GTDB lineage: Bacteria > Planctomycetota > Phycisphaerae > UBA1845 > Fen-1342 > JALSRY01. The sequence continues at coordinate 47,936 of JAUWNI010000007.1, forward strand.
AGCGTTGATCGGCCTCGTCGCCGCTACTATATTCCTGCTCATATCGCAACGGCGCGACATGGCCCGGCGGATTATGATTGCTTCAATCGTGGCGGTAATTCTGTTGATCCCGATCGTATACAAACTCAACCAACATTATACACTGGAACGGCTTAACATTACGCCCGGTGGCCTGAAGGATGCGACTGGCGGGGGGCGCACTGCGACAATGATATCCTCGTTGCATTACGGAATGAATCATATCATCCTGGGCGGTGGTTGGGGGCTGATTTACGAAAAGCCCCGAATCCGTTATGCGTATAAACCCGGTAGCTATGGTCGGACATTCACGCTGGATGGCCGCTTTAGCTTGACAACCCCACATTGCTTGCCGGCACTGGTGCTGGTAGAGTCGGGAGGACTTGGACTGTTGGCATTGGGTTTCTTCATCTGGGCGATGTGGAAGGCACTCAGACCACCTGATCCGCGCATATGTCCCCATGGAGCCGCCATTGTTCAAGGATTTCGCGCAAGTATCCTGGGCTTCCTTGTGGTATCACTGATACAAGATAACCTCTTTCTGACGGAGAAGGTGGCATATTGCTACTACTTGTACTTCTTCACCGGCCTGGCAGCTGCGACATACTACAGAACTATATCGCATAACGAGCAGGTAATAACTGCCAATGAGATAATCCACTCCAATATATTATCGGCGTCGTCGGGTGGCTGATGTGTTCCCTGGCAGTGAAGCTACATCTGGGCAATCGAGTGCGGAATCTAATGAGGCGCATAACGGAGTATCATTGCAGCACGAGAATACCGCAAGAGTCAATAAAGAGGACGGCGATATAGGCTTGACGGGTTGCGCAAACACTGTCGTAAACTCCAGCGCATCAAAGGGGTTTTTGAAGGACACGACGATCACACTTGCGAGCCGGGTGCTGGCGATCGTGGTCAGTATCGGAATCGCCAGTGCTACAGCCTGGCTTCTTGGTCCGGCTGGCAAGGGAGAGTTGGCGATCTGCCTTATTTTCGCGCAGCTTCTCGTGCTGGGGTTGGGCTTCGGAGTCGATATGGGTTGCGCCTACTACGCCGGAAGCAAACGTGAACAGCTTGGTACCGTCTTAGGCACTCAGATTGTTGCGTATGCCGTCACAGCAACGACAGTTGCCGTTCTCGGCATCGCGTGCCTAAATTCGTCGTTACCGTTCGTTCAAAAAGTGCCATATACGGCTTTGGCGTGCGCGATCGCATTCGCGTTGACGCAATTGTTCTTTGTCTTTATGACCGTGCTATTTATGGGACTGGGCCGAATAACGCATTACAACATCGCACGTATCGGAAACCAGGCAATAACGCTTATATTTCTTCTTGGGGCCTGCTGGGTTATTCCAAATGTCACCGTAGCCGTCATTGCCTATGTGCTCGGTTCTCTGCTGGCGGGAATATTCCTGTTGTTAGTACTGATGCACGGTGGTCTGCAATCGCGTATTGCAATATCATGGCGTTCTATCACTGCCTGTTATCGGTACGGTATCAAGTACTACTTTGGTAAACTGGCAACACTTGTCGACATCCAGATGGGCGTTATAGTCATCGCGATGGTCGGAACAACCGAACAGGCGGGACTATTCTCGGCGGCACTGGGGTTGGCGAGCCGTTTGTGGATCCTTCCGGAAACGCTCAATATAGTACTACTGTCACGTGTGCTGACAGAACAGACTGCCTTGGTGGGCTTGATCACACGAAGTTGTCGCGTAGCTCTGATCTTGACCGCCGCCGCAGCCTGCTTGCTAGCCATCTTATCCAAACCGATAGTCGCTATAATACTCTCACCAGCGTTTCTGCCCGCCGTTCTACCTCTCTTGATTATGTTGCCCGGTGTGTTGATGGGATGTATAACTAGGGTGTTGATCTCATACTTTAACGGCGTCGGCAGGCCGGAATACAACTCGATTACACTGCTGATAGGACTGGCAATTAACGTCACAATGATGATCGTATTGTTGCCGCGCTGGGGTTTGTTGGGTGCCGCAACGGCCGCGTCGGTGGCTTATATCACGGAAGCCATCCTGGCAATGTTACTGTTCACAAAGCTAACGGGACAGTCATGGAGGGGATTCCTGCCGCGTTATGATGATATTCATGCAATCATGATCTTGATACGACAAAAGGGAAGCGCTCGGTCGGGATAGGATCGGTAAGAAGAGATGCCACGGTGAGAGAATCGCTGACGATATATTTCTTTTGTGAAACCTACACGGGTTACCGCAACTACTTCATGCGGCGGGCATCGGCGCCGCAAGGGTTGCCGCCATTGTACAATACCTGGAACGGCTACGCAGAGCGTGGGCACCGAGTTCACATCTTCACACAGGATTACATGTACGACGGTTACAGCAAGTGGATGCATGACGGAAAGCAATTGCACAACATCCCACTACCTTTCAAATATCTGCGCGAGAAGCGCCATACGCTTAAAGGGAAGATATTATTTCGTATTGCAAGACAGTTCGGTCTGTTCAGGCTATGGCGCTATGTGACACGCCTTGCGAGGGAGGAACCGCCGGATGTGATTTATAGTTGTAGTCCATGGTGCTCACTCATAGCATGGCGAAAGGCGCGACGTTATAATGCAGTACATGTTGTGCGCCGTTTCGGAACCGTCCTGTACGAGAATATACAGGGCAAAGGCATGGGTCTGAACGAAAGCTTGCGCGTCGAGGCACTATTCTATCGGATGCCGTTCGACATGCTCGTGATGGGCAACGATGGAACATATGGAGATCGCGTGGCTCGTCATTACGGCTGTCCCGAGGATAAGCTGAGATTCTGGACCAACGGTATCAACAAGGAGTTGTACGATCCTGAATATGACCGCGTAGCATTTCGTCGTCGTTTCGGGTATTCAGAGGATAAGCCGGTGATTCTTGCCCTTAGCCGCATGTCAAGCTGGAAACGGATTGACCGCGTACTGGACGTAATGCGGTATGTCAAGGAAGAGCGCCCAGACGCGCGTCTTCTAATAGTGGGTGAGGGGGAGATGGAGCAGGAATACAAGAAGATTGCCATAAGCATGGCGATTGACGACGTCACGCATTTCGTCGGCCCGGTGGAGCATAGGGATGTAGGCGATTATTTCAATGGTTGTGATATCTATATACAGTTATTCGATATAACTAATCGTTGCAATCCGCTCTACGAGGCAATGGTGTGCGCAATGCCGGTAGTGACAATGGATGATCCGAGCATCGACGATATGGTATTCCACAAGAAGACTGGGTTGCGCGTCGGGCCCACGGAAATGGATAGAGCGGCGCATCATATACTGGAGCTGCTGGAAAACAAAGGACATTGCAGAGAACTGGGAGACGCGGCACGTGAACATATAGTGAAGAAGTTTCAGACCTGGCCGGAAAGGATCGATATGGAAATCAAGGAAGTACTAGATCTGGTCAAAGGGAAACAGTCTCTGGATAAGACGTAAATGTAATCGAATATATATGTATCATGTACATATTACTTAGGTAAGGTAATGTATGGACATGATTGTGTGAGGGAGATTACGGCGGCAGCGTATATACACCGAAGAATGAATAATAGCATGAAAGGAAGTAACACAGTGGCGAGGGAAGCACGCGACATGGTCCTTGGTACCGGTTGCAATCCCCTGGCGCGGCGTGACGGCAAGTGGTATATACATAGTTCTTTCGGAACGATCGTTGAACGTCTTGCGCCATGCGTGAAAAGGATTGAATATCGCGGACCCGTCCTGCGTGAATGCGCTGTGGAAAAGGCCGATTGCGAATTGAGTCAGCCGAACATTACGGTTCGGGCTTGGGACACATGGATCAACTCGCTGAATGCCCTCAAACGACCGTTTCGCCTGATACGACAATACTGGGAAATGTCGCAATCATGCGATGCGTTGTTTATTCGCGGGATAAGTCCGCTGAGCTGGACGATACATTGGATGGCGCGGCTACGTGGCATACGTGTTGTCCAATGGATCGCCGCCAACTCGGTGGAAATCATGCGTGGTGAAGAACGCGGTTACGGCCCGATCATCACGCGTATGGGAATCTGCTTTGCATATTTCGAACGTTACATGACAAAGATTGCAATAAAGGTCAGTGGGGCGTATGTCATTACCAGCGGGAAAGAGTTGGGCCGGATCTTCAATTCGAAACGCACGATCGCATGCGACAGCTCGAGTACGACTTCAGAGAAAGATTTCCTGGTACGGGAAGATACATGCACGGGCGAGAAGATCAGGATCATGTTCCTGGGCTTTATACGAGCGGAGAAGGGAATCGAGTATCTGATTCGCGCCATGCCAATGATTGAATCCGATCGTCCCGTGCATCTGGCATTGGTCGGCGGATGGGATCAGTTTCCTAACGAGCACGATCGACTCGTGGGGATCATTCAGGAACTGGGACTTGCGGATTGCGTCAGTTGGGAAGGATACATCAAGGTACTGTTCGACCAGATTGACCGATCTGACATGCTCGTGTTGCCGAGCATGTCGGAAGGTACGCCGCACGTGCTGATCGAGGCGCGCTCGCGCAGCTTACCGGTTGTGGCCAGCCGCGTAGGGGGAATCCCCGACAGCATTACCGACGGTGAGGACGGCCTGCTCGTTCAGCCGCGCGATCCGGGAGCAATTGCCTGGGCGATAACCCGGATCATCAACGATGCAGAGCTGCGACAACGGCTGATTCGTCAAGGGCGAGAGCGGGTCAGCACAATGACGATCGAGTGGTTCGTCGATCTGATCATGGACCTGCTCACGCGTACGGATTCCAAAGAATGAAGTGGCACCAAAGGCAATAGGGTGCGTGCAGAGATGCATGTCGCTTATATACATCAGCATTTTTCAACCAAGCAGGGCTCGACCGGAACCCGGTCTTACGAGATGGCCCAATCTCTCATACGTGCCGGTCACCGTGTGACAATGATCGCGGGGGCATTTGACATCGGTGATCAGACGTTGGCCGCGGCTCAACGTGTCAGCGAACACAACGTCGACGGCATACGCGTGCTACGTATCTCCGAACCCTACAGTAACAAGATGGGTTTTGCTCGACGCCTGCTGGCCTTCGGGCGATTCGCCCGGAGCGCCGCCGGACTTGTCGGCGAACTCGACGCCGATCTGGTATTTGCCACGTCGACGCCGTTGACAGTTGGGATCCCCGGGATGAAGGGTGCGCGGAAACTCGGGGTGCCTTTCGTTTTCGAGGTGCGCGACTTGTGGCCGGAACTCCCGATCGCGATGGGTATATTGAAGAACCCGTTGCTGATCTGGTACGCCAAGCGACTCGAACGAAACATCTACACGGCCGCCGAACGGATCATCGCTCTTGCGCCGGGGATGAAAGACGGAATCGTGCGGACCGGGTATCCGGCCGAGCGGGTGACGCTGATTCCCAACGGCTGCGATCTCGATCTGTTCCAGCCAAGCGGCGGCACGCTCGACGACGCACGCTTCGGCGAGCCGGATGACTTCCGCCTTGTGTTCACCGGGGCCCACGGTCTGGCCAACGGGCTCGACGCCGTCCTTGACGCCGCGGTTGAGCTCAAACGCCGTGGCGAGTGCGGGATTCGGTTCGTTTTCATCGGCACCGGCGGCCTAAAGCCTCGCTTGGTCGAGCGCAGCCAGGCGGAAGGCCTCGATTCTCTGGTTTGCTGGATCGACCCGATCCCGAAGGGGGAACTGGCCCGACTTCTCCCAAGGATGGACGCCGGCATGATGATCTTGAAAAACTACCCGGCATTCTATTACGGCACATCGCCGAACAAGTTCTTCGACTACATCGCCAGTGGCCTGCCCGTCCTGAATAACTATCCGGGCTGGCTGGCGGAGATGATTGAGGAACACAAGTGTGGACTCGCGGTCCCCCCCGAAGACCCGCACTCTTTCGCGAACGCCGTTGTCGAGCTACGGGACCGTCGCGGCGAACTTGCCGAGCTGGGCAGGAGAGGGCGACAATTGGCGGAGACGGAGTTCGGACGCGAAAAGCTGGGTGAGGCTTTTGTTAAAACGCTCGAAGACGCGCGAGCAACGTATCAAGCATCTCCCAAGTAAAACCACGCGACCGGATTGTAAGAGCAGGGCCGCTTCAGATACACGATTGATCTTCGGCGGGTCCGATGCTTGCGATGAATTCCACTGATTTACGCGCGGAAGCAGCGCTGGTCCGCGGGTGACAGGCGAGGTTGACGACCTCCGCGCAGGCCCGATCGGACTGCGGACACATACCCTCATAATACCCATAGGCCTCCAGCGGCGTTTCGATCGGGTGCAGCGGGCATTCGAACCAACTGCCGATTTCAACGAAGTGCCGCGAAGCCGTTGCCAGTGCCTTCTTCTTGTCCGCCACGCGAACCGGATATCGAACCAGAACGGAGTCCAGCTTCGCCGGAACCTTGGGCGTCGGCCAACCCCGCTCGGCTAACAGTTCAGCATAGACCCGAGTCATCTGTTTGCGGTGAGCGATGGTGCGATCCAGTTTCCCAAGCTGACGCAGCCCGCGACGGGCCTGTACCGCACTCATCCCCTTGAAAAAGTCCGGTTCCATCGTCGGCGAAAACTCGCACGTGGCCGACGAGCCAACGACCAGCCCGGCTTTCGTGAGAAGACGGAACAGCGTCTGGGCCATAGCGGTCGTGCGCGGATAGATCACGGCCTGATACACGGCCAACTGCGCCCGTAACATGCCTACTTCACGCGTGCTGGGGCGCACGACGTCGTTCTGGTATAACTCCTCGATCCGCCGAGCCAAATCCGCATCGGTTACCGTGGCCATTCCACCCAAACCGCTCGTGTACGGTTTGTTCCACTGGAACGAGAAGTAGGCCGCCACGCCGAACGTGCCGGCCAGTTGCCCGTTGTATTTCGATCCGATCGCCAGGCAGCAATCCTCCACTACCGGCAATCCCTTCCGTCGGCCGATATCCATGATCGCGTCCATGTCGGCCGGATAACCGTAGGTATGCTGGGCGATAATCAGCTTGGTCTTCGGCGTGATTTTTTCTTCGATCAGGTTTGGGTCGATGTTGTAGGTGACCGGCTCGATATCGACGAAGACGGGTTTGGCGCGTAGGTACACGATCGGGTTGACGGCCATCACGCAGGTGTAGCCCGGGAGGACGACCTCGTCGCCTTCACCGATTCCCATCGCCTTCAGGATTGCGTATAAGGCGACGCGCCCTTTCCAGAAACCAAACGCGCTATGTACTCCCAATGTCTCGGCAAAAGCACGCTGATATTGTTCCAGCATATCCGATGTATTCATAAGTCTTTCTCGAACCACCGTCCCGCCGGGGAGCGGTGGGTCACCTCCCAACCAACCTTCTTGTAAAAACTGATCGCGCGCTGGTTATCCGGCAGCACGGACAGACCCACGCGTTTATGACCGTCGCGACGCAACATGTCCTCAAAGCAAGCGCCGACGGCCGCTGCAACGCCGCTACCGCGGAATTCGGGCGTGACGGCGATCGAGAGAAGCCGCACGGGGCAGTGACTTCCACGATCCGAATTGTCGGGACTCACGCGTCCACGGCGTCCGGTTCCGGGGAGAAGCGCACCCAAAGCAACCTTGACGTGCGCCATTCGCTGCCGGAATTTTCCGCGTACGAGCCGGTTGGTAAAGAAACGCAGCACCACAATCGGCAAGATTACAAGCATATTACGACGATAGAAACTTCGGAAATGAGTCTGTGCGTCACTCGTGCCGACGACAAACGCCGCCAAGTGCTGCGTCGCGCGACAGCGTGCCACCACCCGGTAGTCAGACGCATGGCGGCAAAATTCGGCGTAATAACGCCGCAGGAAGGTGGGTCCGAGTTGTGTCAGAAAATACCCCTCGAAACAGGCTTGGTGTGCGCGGGCGACGTCGTCCGTGTCAGCCTCCGTCATTGGACGGATTTTAAACTGCTTTCCGATTGTGTTTTTCAAACCGAAAGTACCGGTACGCGCCACTTCGTCGATGCAATTGAAGCCGGACCTGCTACCACTCCACCTGGGGCAGTGTGCTGCCCGCCCTCACAGCTTGTAAGATGCGCTCCGTGCGCTCGGCAATTATATTTCGGTCGAAACGTTGCGACAAACTGACCGCGTTTGCGCGCATCCGCTCGTACAACGACCGGTCCGATGACAATTCGAGCACGGCGGTCGCCACTTGCTCCGCGTTGCCTGGATCGAACAGGCGGCCAATATTATAGCGGTGTACAAGTTGCTCGGCTTCGCAGCCGCCGGTGACGATCAGCGGCACGCCGGCCGCCAGCGCTTCGTAAACCTTGGACGGCATGGTTCCCGGCAGGGCAGCAGCCAGCGGGATCAGGCTGAGGTCCATGCTGGCCAGAATCTCGGGCATCCGTTTCTTGGGCTGCCGGGGGTAAAAGGCGATGTTCTCCAATCCTTCTTTCTGCGCCTGGGCAACCAACTCGGGCTTGGTCGGCCCATCTCCCACCAGCACGAAGCGGATGTTGGAGTTGTCGCGTAGCCGCTTGGCGGCTTCCACGATAACTTCCAGACCCTGAAAAAATCCGTGCAGCCCGCAATAACCCGCCGCAAACTGGCCCGGAGCGATACCGAACTCCGCCCGGACGGTTTCGCTGCGTAGGTCCGGACGGAAAAACGACGTATCAACGCCGTTGGAGATGACCGTACAGTGTACGTCTGGGAATCGGCCGCGGACCAGCTCGACGGCACCCGGGTTCGTCAATGCCACGCAGGCCGAGCGGCGATAGACGAAGCCCTCGAGCTTTTCCAGAATGCGGGCCTGCTTGTCGCTGATCATGTTGTCCATGCGGACCGCGACATCGGGCCAGATATCCGAAACCATAAAGACCATTCGCGCCCCCGTGAGGAAGGCCATCGGAATACCCGACAAGCCTAGAAACAACGGCGGGCTCTCCACGATCAACAAATCCTGCCGTCCCACTGACCACGTACCCATTAGCAGCGACGTTGTAACGAAAGACATGTAGCTGATCAGCCGAACCACCAGGTTTCCCGAGCGGGACGGGAAGATCGGCGTCCGAATTACCTTCATGCCGTCCAGCTTCTCGCGGCAGAAAATCTTGTGGCGATATTCGGGCAAAACCTTGCCGAGCGGATAGTTCGGCATCGCGGTGATGATTGTCAGTGTGTGTCCGCGTGCCTGGAGCCGAACGGCCAACTCGTAGAGGCGAGCCTGGGGGGCACCCATTTCAGGCGGGAAATACTGCGTGAGAATGGCGATTCGCATCTTTGTAAAATCACCTGCATGTATGTAATACGGCCGTCGGTTGCTACTGCAACATGCCTTGACCAATAACAATGACTGTTCATTTCCCGCGCGACCCAAATCTTTTTTACGAGCCATCGCAATCTTAACATGCCCACGGTCTATCTTTCCACATGGATTCCGCGGCAATCCAACCAGGGGTGCATGACATTTTTGGCGGACGCTACAGGGCCCGCGCCGAAGCCCGCCGGAAATGTCATGGACCCTCCAACCAGCGGGTGAGCGTCAGGAAAGTGGATAACGCCGGAATGACAACTTTCCCCCGCAAGTGACGCACACCCCACAGCCGCTTGTCACCGCGGTTCACGCACCGTTATACTCGACACGTCATGGAAGTAAGCCTGATCGACGTTATCGACGAATATAAGAATTACGGCCTGCTGGCCCTGCTGGTCACCGTCTTCGCGACACCAGTCGCGGCACAGGTCGCCAAACGCTTCGGCGTGCTGGATCAGCCGGATCAGCAGCTAAAACCCCACGCGCGGCCGATTCCATATCTCGGCGGCGCCGCGATCTGCCTGGGGTGGGGCATTACCCTGGTTTTCGCGATACTGAGCGACTCTGCGGAAATCGACCGGCACATGCTGTTGATGATTCTGCTCGGCGGCATCGGCATGTCGGCCCTGGGGTTGCTTGACGACCTGCGCGACGTGTCGCCCAAGCTGCGGCTGGCCGTGGGGGCGGCGATCATCATCCTGGTGATACTCTGGACCGGTGTCGGGCTCGACTTGGCCAAGTCGCTCGCGGCCCTCCTGCACATCGACCTGCCGCCAGGGCTCGCGATCCTCGTCTCGCTTCTGATCGGGCTGGTGATCGTCCTCGGCGCCTGCAACTCGATGAACCTGATCGACGGACTGGACGGGTTGTGTGCCGGCGTGACCGCAATCATCTGCCTGGGCTTCTTCATTATTGCCGTGCATCTGGCGTTGTGGCAATACAGCCGGGAGGAGAACACCACGCGGCTGTTGCTGGCGATCGCGATGTTCGGGGCGACCCTGGGATTTCTGCCGCTGAACTTCAATCCGGCGAAGATCTTCATGGGCGATGCCGGCAGCGTCCTGCTCGGATTCAACTGCGGCATGTTGATCCTGCTATTCGGCGAGCGCGGGCAGCTTCGCTGGATGATGGGCGGATTGATGGTCTTCGCGTTGCCGATTCTCGATACGGCATTGGCGATCGTACGTCGCTGGCGCAGCGGACGTTCGATTTTCGCCGGCGATCGTAGCCATTTCTACGACCAGTTGGTCGATCGGGGAATGAGCGTCCGGACGGTCGTGCTCATCAGTTATGCCCTTGCGGCCTTCTACGCCGCGCTCGGCTGCCTCTCAATCTGGCTGCGGCTGCGCTACACTATCGTGATCTACGCCGGCGTCATCCTGGCGACCGCTGTGATCATCGTACGGACCGGCATGGCGAAGGCCGAACCGTCACCGACCACCGAAACGCAACCACCCCCAGGCTGAAACGCGCGCCTAGTGTTCTGTCACAGCTCAATTGACGGGTACGAGCGGGTTGGGTGCCATGGCCAAGCGAAGCGCGGCCATGCTTGTTCCGTATCGAGAAACATGCCCGCGCCTTCGGCTTGGGCATGGCACCCGTCAATTGAGCTGTGACGGAGCACTAGTGCTGTGTTTCGCAAATACGTCGACTATGGGAAACTGCGAAGAGCCACGGACTTCAGTCCGTGCGGTCCTTCGGGAAGGGTAAAGTCTACCCCCCGCGGCGCCGCGCGGGCTTCAGGCCCGCGGCTCCTTTCGCAACGCTGGACAATTACACGCCGATCCCGGAAAATTCCCGTGTGTTTACGCTTTCGCCCGAAGGCGTTCATCGGACGTGGGAATACACGAGGAGAAACAGCCGTGGCAAAACCAAAGGTCGGTGTCGTGGGCGGCGGAGTCGTTGGGAATGCGATGCGCGAACTCTGCGGTAAGGACACCGTAATGTACGACCCGTACGTGTCCGAGTGGGCCAACAACAAGGACGAGATCAACACGTGCGACGTCGTTTTCATTTGCGTTCCGACGCCGATGAATGACGATCGGACCTGCAACACGTCGGTCGTCGAAGATACCGTCGCCTGGGTAGAAGCTTCGCTGCTGATTATCCGATCGACGATCGCACCCGGCACTACCGATCGGCTGAGTGAAAAATACAACAAAAACATCGTCTTCCAGCCCGAATACCTCGGCGAGACAACCGCGCATGTCTTCGGAAACATGGCCGAACGCGAATTCGTCGTGATCGGAGGCAAACCCGAGGCCGTGGCCGCGGCGGCCGACTTCTACACAAATTACTACAATAGCATGTTACGCTACTACTTCTGCGACGCGATGACCGCCGAAGTGTGTAAATACATGGAGAACGCCTTCTACGCCGTCAAGGTCACCTTCGTTAATGAGTTCTACGATATCGCCAAAGCGCACGGCGTGGATTACAACCTGCTCCGCGAGATGTGGCTGGCCGACACACGGATCAGCCGCGACCACACCTTCGTCTATTCGGAAAACCGCGGGTTTTCCGGCAAGTGTCTGCCCAAGGATTGCAACGCGATGGTCAAGTCCTGCGAACAGCGCGGCTACGATCCGAAGTTCATGAAGGCCTGCCTGACGCGCAACGACGAGTTCCAAGCACAGAATAAGTAGCTGTAGTGGCCGGACACCGTACCGGCCGTAACGTAGCGGCCGACAGAGGCGTCGGCCGCTACGTTGGGCACGAAACTCCACTGACTGAAACGGCACTAGTGCTCTGGCAGTGTTGCTTTGATGGGTTCAACCTGAGGAGCCGCGGACCTGAAGTCCGCGCGGCTCCTCGGGGTATGGAATTTACCCTTTCCGAAGGACCGGGCGGACTGAAGTCCGCGGCTCTTCGCGGTCTCCCATAGTTGACGTATTTGTCAATCGGAGCACTAGCTACCTGCG
>JAUWNI010000168.1 GCA_030612705.1 Phycisphaerae bacterium
CCCAATCCCATCCCAAACGACAAGTCGCCGCCGAGCTCCGATCATCAAACCACCCGCGCTCACCAGTTGGACGATTCCGTGCGAGCGGAGACGGATCGGCGTGTCGGAGACGTGGAGCCTAAGTCCGACAGACTGCTAGGCCACTCTCATACCACCCTTTCTTTTCAGGCCGACAGAGTAATAGGTTCGTTGGACCTCTGAATTGCCGGGGGGTATAGCTTCGGCTACCGTGGGGTTGTCTTTGGCGGCATGTCGCAAATGCGAAGAGGAAGGCCGGATGTGCGAGATTGTCGCGCGAAAATGGGACGGTATCCGCAAGATGGCTTGCGCGGCGATCTGTCTGTTGGTCGTGACCGCGTGCGAGCGGGCTCCCGAGCCGCCGACCGGCCCGAACGTGCTGCTGATCACGCTCGACACGACGCGGGCGGATCGGCTGAGTTGTTACGGCTATCTCGAACGCACGAGCGAGAATCTGGACCGCTTGGCGGAGCAGGGCGTACTGTTCACGCGTGCGATTACGCAGGCGGCCGTCACGCCTGTGTCGCACGCCTCGATTCTGACGGGGCAGAATCCCTACACGCACGGATTGCGAGTCATGCATGGGCTCACGGAGAATCGGCTGCGCGAATCGTGCGTGACGCTGGCGGAAGTCTTGCGCGACGCCGGGTATCACTGTGCCGCGTTTGTGAGCGCGTTTCCGGTTTCGGAACGGTTCGGGGTGCACCAGGGTTTCGAGACGTTCGACGCCGATTTTATCCTCGATAGTCCCGCGAAAATCGTTTCCCCCGCCGGCGTGGTCAATACGAGCATGAATCAACGACGGGCGGACGCGACCACGGATCGGGCGCTAGCGCATCTGGCGGCGTGCCGGGAGCCGTTCTTCTTGTGGCTGCACTACTTCGATCCGCATGATCTGAAGTTACGCCCGCCGCGGGCTTTCCTGATGGAGCACGCGCGGTCGGCGGCATCGGCGCGCGAGCAGTTACGGGCGATGTACGACGTCGAGATCCGCTACATGGATCAGCAGATCGGGCGGGTATTCGAGCACCTCGAGCAGTCCGGCCGCCTTGATGATACGCTGATCGTCGTGGTCGCGGATCACGGCGAAGGGCTGGGCGACCACGATTGGTGGACGCACGGCATTTTGTACCAGGAACAAATCCACGCCCCGCTGATATTCCGTGGGCCATCGGTGCCGGCCGGGAAGAAGGTGGACTATCTCGCGCGGACGATCGATATCATGCCGACGGTGCTCGAACTCGCGGGGCTGAAGCGCGAGCGGTTTCCGCCGATGGAAGGGCACAGCCTGGTTCCGTTGTGGCGGGATGGAGCGACGGACCCGGAGTATGTTGCCTACGCTGACTCGATCAACATGCTGACGTACCGCACGCCGGTCGGGAGTTCGGACGAGAAGAACGACATGCTCTTCGGCGTTATTGACGGCGCGTGGAAGTATATTCACCACGCGCTGCGGCCCGAGGAGAGCGAGCTGTACAACTTGGAAGACGACCCGCTGGAGCTGACGAATCTTCGTGACGCGTATCCAAACCAGGTAACACGTCTGCTGACGGACCTGCGGAGTCGCAACTGTATTCCGAAAAAGCCGCTGGGCCGGGAGCAAATGAGCGAGGACGATCTGCGACGGCTGCGGTCGCTGGGGTACGTGCCGTAATCAACGTGCGCCCCGTACTACAACGTCAGGAACCGCCAAGGCGCGGAGAGCGCCAAGGGTGCCCCCCAAAAATCTAGTGCTCCATCACAGTTGAAGTTGAATTGAGGAGTACGAGTGGGTTGGGTGCCATGGCCCAGCGAAGCGCGGCCATGTTGGTCCCGTATCTATATGACCGTGCGCGATCATGCAACAGAGCCGGGCCGTCCCCGGCCCGGAAACCGGCGTGGGGACACGCCGGCTCTGCTGTGCGGGCCATCGCGCGGCGTGTTTTCACGCACGGTTATTTAGAAACATGCCCGCGCCTTCGGCTTGGGCATGGCACCCATCAATTGTGCCTGTCAATTGCGCCCATCAATTGAGATGTGACAGAGCACTAGCGGTAGACCTCGGCTTGCGAAGGTTCTCCGTTGCGGCTGGGAAGTCGTGACCCGACCCGTTATAATGCCCGATTCAATCTTGAGGCGTGTGTTGGGTTGGTGGTGGCTAGCGGCGCGGCAGCCACCGTGTAAGCCCCCGTAATATTAAGGGTTTGAGTACCATGGCGAAAAAACCTGGCGTGATCATAGTCGGCGGCGGTCTCGGTGGCCTGTGGGCCGCTCTGCGTGCCATCGAACGCGGCTTGTCCGTCGAGCTGTTTTCCCTCTTCCCCGTCAAGCGTTCGCACTCGTGCTGTGCCCAGGGCGGGATCAACGCCGTCCTCGACGTGAAAGGCCAGAACGACTCGATCTGGCAGCACATCGTGGACACGATCAAGGGCGGCGATTATTTGGCCGACCAGCCCCCGATCAAAAGCCTCTGCGAGGAAGCACCGGGAATCATCCGGGCGTTCGACCGCATGGGCGTAACGTTCAGCCGAACGCCGGAAGGCGTTATGGATCAACGACTGTTCGGCGGCGTGAAGAATCGGCGGACGGCGTTCGCCGGCGCGACGACCGGGCAGCAGTTGCTGTACGCAGTCGACGAGCAGGTGCGCAGCTACGAATCCAGCGGGGTCGTAAAGAAATACGAGTTCTGGGATTTTCTCTCGCTGGTGCTCGATGACGAGGGGAACTGCCGCGGCATCACGGCGATGGACCTAAACAGCATGAAGGTCCAGGCGTTTCGGGCCGACGCGGTTATCCTGGCGACCGGCGGGCTGGCACTGACCTACGGCCGCTCGACGATGTCGAACAACTCGACCGGCGCGCCGGCCGCGCGCGTCTATCAGCAAGGGGCCAAGTTCGCAAACGGCGAGTTCATCCAGTTCCACCCGACCGGCATGCCGGGCCACGACAAGAACCGGCTGATGTCCGAAGCGTGCCGCGGCGAGGGCGGACGCATCTGGGTGCCGAAGAAAGCCGGCGACACACGCGATCCGACCACCATTCCCGAAGACGAGCGTTTCTTCTTCCTCGAAGAGTGGTACCCGGCTTACGGCAATACGGTGCCACGGGATGTGGCTTCGCGGGCGATCTGCCGCATCGTCCGCCACATGGGCTTGGGCGTCGACGGCAAGGACATGGTATACCTGGACTTGACGCACATGCCGAGAGAGTTTCTGGAACGACGGCTCGGCGGCATCCTGGATATGTACCGTACGTTCTTTGGGGATGATCCTTGCACGACGCCGATGAAGATCTTCCCCTCGACGCACTACTCGATGGGCGGGTTGTGGGTCGATTACGAGAAGGATTCGGAAACGGGCGTGATGGCGCGGATCAGCCCGAAGAACCACGCCACGTCGATCCCCGGGCTATACGCCTGTGGCGAGTGTGATTTTGCGTATCACGGCGCGAACCGGCTGGGGGCGAACTCGCTTTTGAGTGCGTCGTTCAGCGGCCGAGTGAGTGGCGACGCGGCGGCGGTCTATATCAAGAACACCAAGAACGGCAGCGCCGATCTGCCGGCGAGCCTCTTCGAGGCCGAGCAGAAGCGACAGGTAGAGGTCAACAAAGAGATCACTTCGCGGAACGACGGCGAGAACACCTTCGCGCTGCACCGTGAGATCGGCGACCTGATGCGCGAGTACGTCTTCGTCGAACGCAGCAACGAGGGGCTCGACAAGGCCCTGGCCGGCATTGGCGAGCTCAAGGAGCGTTCCCGCGGGATTTCGCTCGATGACCATTCGACCTGGGCCAACCAGTCGCTTTCGTGGGCGCGGCAGGTGCGGGACATGATCGTGTTGGCGGAGGTGATCACGAAGTGCGCGCGGACACGCGACGAGTGCCGCGGCTCGCACTACAAAGAGGAATTTGAATTGAAGATTCCGGAAGGCAAGTTCGAGGGCGATCCGGAATACGAGGAGTACAAGGCCAGGTGGAAGGCCAATAACGAGAAGTGGCTCAAACACACGATCGTCACTCACACGGCTGACGGTCCGAAGATCGATTACAAGCCGGTGGATACGTCTATCCTGGCACCGGAAAAGCCCAGGGACTATCGATAGGAGAAAGCAATTGTCGGTTTTGAGGCCAGCGTCGCATACGAAATCTCGAACGGGCAACACGGGACTATCGATAGGAGAAGGCAGTTGTCGGTTTTGAGGGTTCAGGGTTTAGGGTTTAGGGATCAGGGTTCAGAGTTTAGGGATCAGGGTTCAGAGTTCAGAGTTTAGGGATCAGGGTTCAGGGTTTAGGATTTTGGTTTCAAATCTCAAATTTGAAATTTGAAATTTGAAATCTGAGATTTGAAACCTGAACGATTGACAACTGGAATCGAAAATCGAAAACCTGGAACCTGGAACCTGGAACCTGGAACCTGGAACTTGGAAACTGGAACCTGGAACCTGGAACCTGGAACCTGAAACCTGAAACCTGGAACTTGGAAACTGGAACTTGAAATCTGAAATCTGAAACCTGCAATCTGAAATCTGAAATCGAAAAACCTAAGACTTTAGAACTCTTCGTACTATACGAGGGACGGCAAATGGCCCAAGAGATTCATTTCAAGATAAAGCGGCAGGACGGCCCGGAGACGCGTGCGTACTGGGAAGAGTTCAAGATGCCCTACACATCGGGACACAACGTCGTTTCGGCGTTGATGTATCTGCGCGAGCATCCGATCAACATCAAGGGTGAGAAGGTGCAGCCGGTCGTCTGGGAATCGAACTGCATGGAGGAGGTTTGCGGGGCGTGCTCGATGATCATCAATGGGGAGGTACGCCAGGCGTGCGCGGCGCTGATCGACGATTTGAAGCAACCAGTCGTGCTCGAGCCGCTGAGCAAGTTTCCTTTGGTACGCGATTTAATAGTCGATCGACAGAAGCTGTTCGATGCACTGCGGAAGGTAAAGGCCTGGGTGCCGATCGACGGGACGCACGACATCCACCGGCACGCGCCGCTGATTTCGCCCAAGGAGCAGGATATCCGCTACCTCTTCTCGCGATGCATGAGTTGCGGCTGTTGCATGGAAGTCTGCCCGCAGTTTCAAAAGGACTCGAAATTCATCGGGCCGGCGGCGCTGGGGCAGGTGCGACTGCACAACTCGCACCCCACCGGCGGCTACTTCAAGGAGGATCGACTGCACGAGCTCATGAAGGAAGGCGGCATCGCCGACTGCGGCAACGCCCAAAACTGCGTCAAGGTCTGCCCGAAGGACATTCCGCTAACCGAGGCGATCGGCGAGCTCGGCCGACAGACGACCGTGCAATGGTTGCGGGATTTGTTTGTGAGCTAGTACTCCGTCAAACCTCAATTTTGCGGGTAGCGTCAGCCCCCCGCGGCCGACGTAGATAGCCGAACGCCTCCCGATGGCCTACGTCGGCCGGCTCGGGGGTCCGACGTTACATGACTATACATGGTGGACTGTCAAGGCTGACTCGTCGTTGCTCGGTGCGATTCCAGTTGAAACCTGATCTGACTTGCGTCCGGTTGGTCCGGGTCGAGTTCGAGGCTCTTTTGCAGATGGACAAGTGCCGGGCGGGTCCGGCCCCGAGCCAGCAGCAGCAGGCCCAGTTGCTTATGCGCGAACGCGTAGTCCGGCTTGACTTGTAGTGCCCGGCGGAAGAATCCCTGAGCCAACTCGTGCCGCGAGGCCTGCACGTGGTATGTGCCCAGGTTGGCCAGCGCGACGACGTTGAACGGGTTCAGGTTCGCCGCCGAGCGAAACTCCTCGATCGCCTCTTCGGCTTTGCCCTGTTTCAAAAGGAGCTGGGCCAGGTTTTGATGGAGGGCGTCGTGTTTGAGGCACTTCTCGATCCCGCGGCGGTAGACCTCTTCGGCTTTTACCAGATCGTCTTTGCGGCGGTATGCCAGGCCGAGATTTGCCCAGGCGGGACCATTCGTCGGCCTGATTTGGATCGCTTGTTCACACGCTTCTATTGCCGCCTCGAAGTTGCCCTCATTGCTGAGCACTCCGCCCAGGACCGCCAGCGCCCGCGGCTGCACGGGGTTGAAGCGGATCGCCGTTTGCAGGTGTTCGAGCGCCTCGGCTGGCTTGTTCTCGCTGACAAGGACTTCGGCCAGCGCGCCATGGGCCTCGCCGTTGAATGCATCGATCTCCAGCGCCTGCTCGTACGCTTCGCGAGCTTTCTCGGTCTGTCCTCGGAGGAGGTAGAAATCGCCGATGGTGCAGAGGATTCTGGGTTTGCGCGAGCCCCGGTCCAATTCCAGGGCGTGCTTCATCAGTTGTAGGGCTTGCTCGTCCTGACGGCGTAGCAAAGCCACCTGTGCCATTTGCAGATAGGCCCCCGGATGGTCCGGCCGCAAGGCAAGCGCCTGTTGAATTTTCTCCTCGGCCTGGTCGGGATTGCGTAATTGCAGGTACGCCGCCGCCGTCGCCAGGGGCAACTCGGGGTCCGCCGAGTCCAGTTCCTCGGCCACCCGCAGGGTTTCCAGGGCGTCATCCAACCTGCCGTGCATCTGGTACGCCCCGGCCAGGATCTGTCGAGCCCAGACGTCGGCGGGGACTTTTTCCAGACAGGCCTCGATTGTTTCGATCGCGCCCTCGATGTCGCCGGTATTGACCTGGTTGACGCCTTTCTGGACTTGCTCCCAGTGTCGGACGCCGTCCTTCGGGTCCATCAGCGCTTGCGGCGCGTCGCGATGCTCCGTGACGGTGGTCACGTATCCCAGAGCGGCCAGCTTCCGCAGGGCTTCCTCGTCCATCTCGAGGTTGTGTGTGACTTCACCCGCCAGGAGCGGATCGTCCCCCACAAAGCCCTTGAGCAACTCGTGCAAGTCCACGGCGACGTCGGGGCGGGACTCGTACAGGTTGTGCAGCTCCTGGGGATCGTTGCGCAGATCGTAGACCTCGGGCCGCGGTGCCAGGATGAATTTGTAGTCGTCCCGGCGGACGCCCAACAGCGGAGCCCAGCCGTGTAACGTCTTGGTCGAGACCGTTTCGATGTAGCACGCGCGCGGCCCCGCCTGCGCGGGTCGCAGCAAGCTGAGCCCGTCCAACTCGTGCGTTCGATCGATCCCCAGCAGATCGAGAATCGTCGGCATCACGTCAACCAGGCTGACCTGACGGTTGATTACTTTTCCCCCCGGCAGGCCGGCCGGGGCGTGCAGGATCAGCGGGACGTGCAAGGTTGCATCGTAAATGAACAGCGAGTGCGTCATTTCGCCGTGCTGGCCCAGCCCTTCGCCGTGGTCGGACGTGACGATCACCAGCGTTTTCTCGCGGACGCCCAACTCCGTGAGTAATTTGAGCAGCTCACCTAGTTGATGGTCGGCATACGCGATTTCCCCGTCGTAGGGGTTGTTCGCGTATCGGTTTCGGAAAGGTTCCGGGGGACTGTAGGTGGCGTGGGGGTCGAAATAATGTACCCAGCAGAAGAACTGCTCGCGGGCGTGCTCACGCAGCCAGTCGGATATCACCTCGTTGGTCAACTCGGCCGGGCGTTCGCGGAACATCTGTGGAGCGTGTTTGACGCCGCGGGTCAGGTCGTCGTGGTACAGCTCGAACCCCTGGGCCAAGCCGAAGCACGAGTCGAGCACGTAAGCTGAAATGGCCGCTCCGGTCCGGTAGCCCTGCTCGGACAACATCTCCGCGAGCGTGACGATCCGGTCCTCGAGCTTGAACGACCCGTTGGCCCGCGCGCCGTGATTGTACGGATAGAGCCCGGTCAGAAGCGAAGCGTGGCCGGGCAGCGTGGCCGGCACGGGCGTCACCGCGTTGGCGCAGAGAATGCCCTCGCGGGCCAGTTGATCCAGCGTGGGCGTCTCGATCTTGCGGTTGCCGTAACAGGCCAGGTGGTCGGCCCGTGCCGTGTCGATCGTCACGACGAGCACGTTCCAGCCCCGCAGCGCGGCGCGATCGGCCTCGATGCGGTCGATCGGCTCCAGTTCCGGCATAATCTCGCCGGTGATCTCCAAGCCGGGCGGCGACACAAGCCGATGCTGGAGCAGGACACTTCCGCCGATGAAGATCATGATCGCCGCCGCGATGTACAGTAGAGCTTGCGACCAGCGGGTGGGCCCGCGGTTTGCTTGTCCGTTTGCCGGATCCCGGTCCGTATTCACGTTATGAATCTCCGCGTGCTGGGTTGGCACTTCGGTATGTGTAGCCCGGATCGTATCGGTCGGTCAAGGCGTCGTCGCGACCGGTTATCGTCGGGTGTGTGGGTCACGTAGAGCCCCCGGGGGCAAGAGGGGGGGGCGGGCCGGCGGGTGGCGGATTTTATATGGGTGGTGGCGCGGCGCGGCGG
>JAUWNI010000114.1 GCA_030612705.1 Phycisphaerae bacterium
GGTGGGATGCGTGGTTGTCGCGGTCGGCGTAAGCACGATCGTTCCCGAGACGGTCTCGGTCGGCGCGTCGGGAAGCTGCACGTCGGGCAGATACGCGAACGGCCGCGTCAACGGATCGCCGTAGAGCAATCCCTGAAACGGCAGGAATCCGACGCTGCGGAAGAGCGACTCGCCCAACGAAAGTCCCTGATAGTAGTAAACGTAGGCACGGGCGTGTGGAAACTTGCCGGGGTAATTGCACGGCTCCTCGACGGCGCCCCACGTTCCACTGGCACCCTTCACGATCCACCAGGCCATGCTCGTTTGCGAAGAAGAACCGCCAAGCACGCCCGCGTAACTGGTAAGGTGATCGCAGATCGCACCCGGCAGAATGGTCATGTCGGTGCCGTCGATATCAGGCGCGGCCCAGCCGGTCATGATTCCCAGACAATCGTGTCGGCCCGTGGGCAGGACGGCGAACAGGTGCTCGGCGTTGCCGCCCAAGGCCGTGATGTCGGCCACGGCCGTGGGGTAATAGCCGTCGCGCGGTCCGCTCCGCGCCGAGTCCGTGGTTTCCATGTAGTAGAACGTGCCTGCCGGTTGCGTGCCGTCGACGGACACGCTGCGGTCGATCATCGCGACGGTTTCCTCGACCGTATTGCCCCGGGTGCCGGTGTAACCCAGGTATGCGCCGATGAAATACTTGTGTCCCGTGTCGTCGCCGCTCGGCTCGCCGTTCTTCCAGAGGATGTTGCTGTCGAACGCCAGGGGGGCGTTGTCCTGCCCGAAATAGCGGTTGCTCCGGCTCGAGGTCATGTTCCCGCCGAGGATGTACGCGGTGTTGTACCACAGCGTGTAAACGGTCGAGAGCGAGAAATGATTTACCGGAGCGCAGGCATCGCTGACCAAGCCTGGGGCATACACACGATACGACGACGCCGGTGCTATAACGACGTAGTCGATGTGCTCGCGAATGCCCGCGTTCGCCAGCATGCCGAACACGGCTTCGAGGTTCTCCTCGACGAACGTCGGGTAGTTTTGTGCCATCGGATCCATGTAGAGCACGTTCGCACCCGGGATGTTGCGCGCGTTGAGATAGTAGTTACCGATGTAGAGCGAGTCCGGACGCGTCGGATCGATGAGAACGAGTGCCTCTTCCGGCGTCCCCCCGGCCCATGCCGCGGGTACCAGCACTCCGGCCAGCAAAATCCGCCATACCCAACCGTATTGCCTTCTCCAGACTGTTCCGTGTGTCATGCCTCAACCCCTTCTTGGCGCATCGTTCCAAGGCCTGTTCGATACTCTGTCATATCGCATGACAGAACCTCAGAAATGCACCTTCATGCTATCCGTTCGACCGGTTGAATACAAGCTATTGTAGGCTGATTTGAGACGGTTGCGTTGTTCTGAAGTGTTGGCGAGCAGGGGGGGGTGGGGCGTTTGCCGTGGTGGATTACGCGTGGCCGGTGTGGCTGGGCGGCGTGTGTCGTTGGAGGCGCTTTACCAACTTGGACTGGGTGTTATACTGGATCGGCATATGGTGCGGTCGGCGAGCGACGGGAGGGCTTGGCGGCCGGTTACGGGTGGCGTAGCTCAGCTGGTTTAGAGCACCGGATTCATAACCCGGAGGTCGTCGGTTCAAGTCCGACCGCCACCATTTTTGTCGGATGGGGGGGCGAGATGTGTATCGGGAAAGCGAGCTGGCGCTGCTGCCGGCCCGCGTCCTTTGGTTGGCATTTCCGGTTCAGAGTAACTAGAAATTGCCCAAATCATCGCCTGAATGCTGCTGGGACGGGGTTTTTTTGGTTGCAGAGTCGATTGTCTTTTCCCGTGGTTGGTTCCGCGTTTTGGTATACGTCGTTGCCGGCTTGCAAGGGGTGGGGGCCGCGCTTTGTCTGTGTTCGAGCCGTTCCGCGGCGGCGGTAGTGGCGGGCCCGGCTTGAGATCGGGCGCTGTTACTCTTCCCGCTCACCAGGGCCGACAGCTCCTCCACGATGCCCTTGACCGTCCGCGCCTGAACACTGAGCTGCTCGGACGCCGAGGCCGACTCTTCCGCGCCCGCCGCGTTCTGCTGGGTAATCTTGTCCATCTGCGTGACGGCGGTGTTGATTTGCTCGACGCCCTGGGCCTGTTCGTCGGAGGCCTGCGTGATGCCGTTGAGCAGGTCGGCGACCTGGGCCACGTCGCCGACGATCGCCTGCAACGCCTTGCCGGCGGTGTCGGCCACCGTGGTGCCCTCCTTGGCGCGGGTGACCGAGCCCTCGATCAGGTTGGTGGTATCGCCGGCGGCCTGGGCGCTGCGCTGGGCGAGGTTGCGGACCTCCTCGGCGACGACGGCGAAGCCTTTGCCGTGCTCGCCGGCCCGGGCGGCCTCGACCGCCGCGTTAAGCGCCAGCAGGTTGGTCTGGAAGGCGATCTCCTCGATGACCTTGATGATCTTGCTGATCTCGCCCGAGGATTCGTTGATGGCGTTCATGGCCTGGTTGAGTTGGCCCATGGTGCGGTCGCCCTCGTCGGCGTTCTTGCGGGCCTGGCCGGCCAGGTCGTTGGCCTTGCGGGCGTTCTCGGAGTTGGTGCGTGTCTGGGAGGCCATCTCTTCCAACGCGCTGGAGGTCTCCTCGAGCGAGGAGGCCTGCTCGCTGGCGCCTTCGGCCAACTGCTGCGACGCCGACGAGACCTGCATCGACGCTTTGTTGACGCGATCGGCACCCTCGTTCAAGCCGTTGACGATGCGGTTGATGGGTTTGGCGACGCGCCCTCCGGTGTACCAGACCAGGGCGAGCAACACCACGATCCCGACTCCGGCGATGCCGAGGCTCAGGTAGAGCGACCGTCTGACTTCCGCCAGGATGTTGTCCTCCGACAGGTAGGCCACCAGCGCCAGCGACGAGCCGGCGGCGGCGTCTTCGCGCGCGGAGGTAAGGCCCGGCGGGTCGAGCACTGGTGCAAACGTTACGTACTGAGTGATGCCGGCGACGTCGAATGTGGGGACCTGGCCGGCGTTCTCGGGCACGTTCAACCAGCTTCGCAGCGAGTCCGGCATGTCCAGATTCGTACGGTTCATCTCGGCGTTCGAGTGGATCAGGGCCAGACGGGTACCGGTGTCCAGAAGACCGACCTGGGCATCCGCGAACCCGTTGTCCTGGAAGGTCTGATGGACCTTGTGGACCCGTGCCTGAACACGCTCCCAATCCAGATACGCCAGGAATGCGCCGTTGGGATTGCCCGACGAGTCCTTACAGGAACAGCCGAAGGCGTAGGTGAGCGCGAACGGCAACTTCAGCACGGAGTATAAGCCGCTCTCGGCCAGCAGGACTGAGTATTGCGATTGGCCCTGCACCTGCTTGGCCTCTGGGGCGATCTGCCCCCGCAACGCGGCGGCGTTCTGATCGCCGGCCGAGGCCGCGAGGACCTGACCGTTCGTGTCCGTCAGGATCAACAGCGCGAAGTCCGGCGCCGCGGCCAGCATATGCTCGAACTTGTCGGACATCTCGTTGGTCGTGTCGAACTCAATCGCCAGGCCGTATACATCCTCGCGGGTCCATTCCTGGAACTTCGCGCATTGCAGAGACAGGAAGTCGTTTATCTCGCTGGAGCTGCTCTGGACGATCAGGCGGCTCAGGTTCTTGCTCGCGTCCAGCGACGATTGTCGGGCAGACGTGTAAGTCATAGCCACGATCGCCAGCATGGGTATCAAGGCTGGCAGCAGCATAACCGTGATCTTGCCCTGCAGGCCTAGCTTGTGCGATTTCATGATCTGGTTTCCTTTCCTTCCCAGACCCGGCTTCCTACCCGGGCCTGGGGAGTGGTTTCCACGAGCAAGCCGTTGCGCGCGTGACTCAGCCGCCTCTTTCGGCCTAGTGCTCCGTCACGTTTTGGTTTTCGGGTTGTAGCGTCGGCCCACCGCGGCCGACGACGTAGGCCACCATTGGGAAGCGTTCAGCTATCTACTGTCGGGGGAGCCGACGCTACCCGTAAATCGAGCCGTGACGGAGCACTACTAGGCATCCCCGTCCGGCTACTTCCCGAGCTGCGTGGGCTTGCCGGCTTTCGATCGCACGGCATTCCATTCATCGCGGGTCCGGAAAGCCTCGTCACCCGGCATGCTGGCGATGATCTCGAAGTAGTCGAGCTTGTATTTGTCCTTGAGCACGTCAGCCCCGGACTTGCACCTCACGGCGTAGACCGTCTGGATCGACTGGTGATCGAAGTCACGCCAGTACTGCTTGTCCTTGAGGCACGTGTACTCGTGCCCCTCGAGAGCCTGGATCACGGCCGGCGTATCGAAGCTGCCGGCGCGCTCCACGGCCGCCTTGTACTCGTGCAGGATCGTGTAGGCCGAGGCGCCGGAGGTGCTCGGGTAGCGCTGGAACTTGGCGGCGAACTTCTCGACGAACTCCTTGCCCTTGGCGAAGTTGTACTTGTACGGGATCTGCCAGCACCAGGGCAGCGCTCCCACGACGCCTTCCATCACCTTGGGGCCGCCGCCACTGGCCATACCCAGCGTCAGGTTGGGCACAACGATCTGCATCTGGGTCTTCAGACCTTGCGAGGTGGCCTGCCGGACGGCCAACTCCATGTCCTTGCCGAACAGCACGAGCACCAGCACGTCGGGCTTGACCATCTTGGCGAAGGTGACGGCCTTCTTGAAATCGTTGTCGGTCGCGCCCGGGAAGGGCGTCATCATGCCCTTGTGGGCCGAGGTGTCCTCGGTGTTCGTGAACCGGCGGAAGGAGGCCTCAGTGGTGTGGCCCCAGGTGTAGTCGGCAGTGATATACAGGTACTTCTTGCCGGCGAAGTTCTTGTTCATGTAGTCCGCCAGCACCTTGGCGCCGGGCCAGGCGTTGTAGCATTCGCGGAAGGTGTGTTGGCGACCCTCCTTGCCCGTCGTTGCCGTCGAGTAAGTCAGCGTGCCGAAGAAGGGAATGCCCTTCTCCTGGCATACCTTGCCGGCCGCGATCGCAACCGAGCTGGCGGAGCCGCCGAAGACCATCTTCACGCCCTCCTTGTCGATGAGCTCGGCGACGTTCTTGGTGGTCAGGTCCTTCTTGGACTGCGAGTCACGCCAGACGATCTCGACCTTCTTTCCCATAATGCCCCCGGCCGAGTTGATCTCCTCGACGGCAAGCTCGCTGGCGCGCCACTGGTCGAGACCCTGCACGGAATAGGGCCCGGTCTTCGGGTAGTTCAGGCCGATCTTCACCGTGCCATCGGCCAGTGCACTCGCGGAGAACAGGATTGTTGCGGCGAGTGCGACAGTCAGAGACTTCCTGATCATTACGAACTCCTTTTTGTTTGGTCCTTCGTTCGTCTCCTGCTCGATCCTTCAAAACCAAGCAGAGTCTCGATGTGACAACTCGGTTGCGACTCCTCGCCGTAGACTGACCGGCGGTCCTTCACTCAACGGAGTGGCGCGCGATTTCCTTGGACGCGTTGCTCGTTTGCCACGGGATAATCGTCGAGATGATCGCCGCCGGGATTACGGCCAAGGACAACTTGAACGTCAGAAGCTTTGTTTTGAAGTGTCATGATTCAACCTCACAGCGGCTTTCGCCTGCCGAAGGCTAGGAACTGGTGCGGCCGGCATTCGCCCGCGCCGCTTTGATGAATTCTAATTACCTCTGATGTGTCGTTACGGGCCGACGGCGCATGCCGGCCGACCGCCGGCCAACAGGTCCGGCATCGCTCCACGGACACCCGGGAGCCTTCCACGGACGTCTGCGTGTCTTCCACGGGGCTCCGGGACTCATCCGCCGAGGCCAGCGACTCGTCCGCTGAGCGCATCCTGCACTGAATAAGCCTGTCGGCGTTTCGTCGCCCGGCGAAATGGCCGGCGGTCTCGACAGCTTTATATCGGCGCGGAGGGGGACAGGCTTAAGTGCTTTGTGGGTTATGGGTTACGGCGTCTTGGCGTCCGGACGCGCCCGCGTCCGGACGCGAGACTGGTGTGATGGTTGTGGTCGGATCGAAACCACATTGGGATGTGACGACGACACGGGGGCGCGGCAGATCCTTGCTATGATGGATCAGACAACGCTCACATTCGACCGCGCAGTCGGTACGTGCCCCCGCCGCCCGTTGCTTATAGCAAGGCACCCGCGGGTTGCTGGGCACTTCGCACGAGACCTTCATCTCGCAGCCGGTCAACTCCCAACACGGCGCGTAGCGGATCAACTGTTGCAGCGCGTTGATCGTAAAGCCCTGGTCATGGATGAACTTCTTGATGAGGCGAAGTTGTTCAACGTCGTGCTTACTGAACAGCCGGTCACCGGTTTTTAGCTCGCGCCGCGGGCGAATCAGCCCGGCGCGTTCGTACTCGCGTATACGCCGCTCGCACAGCGCCAGCTCCCGAGCGATCTTGCCGATTTTGCGCAGACTCAATGTCTCGGTCTCGCGACGTGTTGCTGGATCCTGATAAACGTTCAAACGGTTTCTGCGATGACGGGCGGGTACGATGGCTGCCCGTTAAGGTCGGCCACGAGGGGCCGAGCAGATACCGTACGCGTGTGCCGACAGGTGAACAAATCCAGGAGCCACCCGACCGGCACGTCACTTTTAAACTCTATCGGTCGCAATTGAATCCTGGCTTAGCGCACCAGCAAGCCAATCAGAACCCCGCTCGTTTGCGCTCGGGGTTCTGATTCGCGCTATCTTTTATCGGGCGGGTTTGCCGTTGGGGGTGAGAAACCAAGTCTTGGCTTGACCTGTCCGGTTGCCGGGGGCCTATAGTCCAGTAGGTGTAGGGTTGGGTCTGCTCGCGACGCTCAGGCGGCGAGCCGGACCCGCCCTACGCAGGAATTCCGTCGATCCAAGCCGGTCTATCGAACGCCAAGGAGGCGGAGGGAAGCATGAGAAACGTCACCAATCCGATGGACATCCTGCGCACACGTTTGTTGTGGCGGGAGGTGCTGCAAAAGTTTGCCGTCGAGCGGATGTGCAAACGCGGCACGCTCTATGATTCGTACGTCCGCTACATCCGCGACAGCGACGACGACGGCGTTTTTGATTTCACGGACAACTGCCCCGAGTGCGCTAATCCCAGCCAGGTCGACTTCGATCTCGACGGCCTCGGCAATCCCTGTGACCCCGACGACGACAACGACGGCGATTCGGATAAGACCGATCCGGCTTCGTACGACGCCGGCTTCAATTCGTCCATGCTTATCCACGGCGGCGCGACGTATACCAACGAAGCCGCCCTTACGCATTTCGACGAACGCGATACAGGTTCGCACATCGACTTGCAGGCATAGAGGGAATTCGATGGTCACGCTCGCTTGTCTATGCTATTTTGTCCTCCGCAAGAAACGTTCACGCCGCCGTGATAGCGAGCCGAGGGCATGACTCAACTTGAAATCGGGATAGGACGAACGCGTGTGCGGCTTACCTGGCAGCACCGGGGAGATGATCTACACGTTCACATCGGCGGCGGGACGGATCACATCGGTGTCGTGGCCCTGGCGGGGCGGCAAGGGGATGGGCAGACGCGCGTGGAGGTGCTGCGCGTCCCGCCCCACAAGGAAGACCGGCTCGCGCTAATCGCCGCCGAGACGTTACACGCGGCGATCGGCGTAAATGTGTGCGTCACCGCCGGCATTCATCTCGATAATATCACCAGCGCGGAAATCGCCGAGGTAACCGAGAATGTCAAGGCGGGGATCGAACGCCTGGCCGACATGCTTCTTCGTAAGCCGGACGGGCGGTCGCGTCTCGACTAAAGAATGGACTGGTCTGGGGTGGATTTCCGCCGCTTCACACTCGCGGCGACTTCTCCGTTCGTGTTAAACTGTCGCATGGTCGGTGCGAAACCGAGCCGCCGATCACGAAAACGCCTGAATCGATGAAGGGAGAAATCATGAAGTTGAATCATCAACTGATGCTGCTCGCGGCGATCGTGGTCGCGGCCGCGCCGGTGTGGGCCCGCGGGCCGGACGAGTTACCTTTGGGTAAACCCGCCCGGGCGCTGCAGGTGGACGAGTGGGTTTCCGGCGAGCCAGTCACCCTTGCGGCGGGCAAGGACCAGAACATTTTCGTGATCGTATTCTGGGCGACCAAGTGTCCGCACAGCCGGGCGTGCCTCCCGCGTCTGACCGAGATGCAGAAGAGGTATAAAGACAAGGGTGTCATCTTCGTCGCGATCAGCGCTGAGCCGGTCGAGACGGTCAGGGCGTTCATCGAGAAGCAGGGCTCCGAGACGGAGTACCGGGTTGCGGTTGACAAGTTGAACATCACCACCGGGGCGTATTTGCGGAGCGTCTTTATCGACAAGATTCCGTACGCCTTTGTAATCGACAAGAGCGGCAAGCTGATTTGGTACGGTCACCCGATGAGCGGGTTGGACAAGACCATTGACGCCGTGATCGCCGGCACATACGACATCGAGATCTGCAATCGGCGCGATCGGGCTCGCAAGCGGATGCCCGGGTATTTCGCGACGGCGTGTTCACCACGCCATGCCGACAAGGCAAGTGGCATCGGCGAGAAAATCATCGAGGACGGTCAAGCCGATATCATGCTGATGAACGAGTTTGCCTGGAAAATCGCCACCCAACCGGGCTTGATCAAGCGTGATTTGGACTTGGCGATGCGCGCGGCCCAGATTGCCTACGACGCCTGCGAGGGCAAGGACGCCGGGATCGTCGACACCTACGCCCGCGTGCTGTGGGAAAGCGACCGGAAGCAGGAAGCCATCGAATACCAGAAAAGGGCGATCAAGCTTGCTGAGCAGGAGGAAATGCGAAAAGAGCTCGAAAAGACGCTCGCGAAGTATGAAAAAGCGGTCGAGGGGGATTAGCTTTACAAGGGACCGAGGGGCCGAGGGTCTCGGCGGGGTGATGGGCGCCTGATGATCGTGAATTGTCTTGCGCCGACAGAAATAACGTTTACCTGAATACGCCTGTTATATTATAGTGGAGTCACGAGCGGACGCGGGTGGCTCGGCGGTGGCGGTATGCGCTCAGTATACTGGTCTCAATTTCGCAAGTGAATTATTAGGAGGTGATTGGTGAACGGCCGAGGGATGTGTTTGGTGGCGGTGTTGTTTGTCGTCCTGGTCGCGGCTGGAAGCGCGCCGGCGGTGACGATCCGCGTGCCCAACGACCAGCCGACGATCGCGGATGCCATCGCGATCGCCCAGACGGGGGACATCATTCTGGTAGACGATTATGTGTTCGCTGACGAGCCGATCATCGACTGGTTCGATAAAGCCGTGCGGGTCGAGAGCACGGATGATCTCAATCAGCCGATCGATGGTTTGTACAAATTGGGTTCGGGTGCGACGGTGTCGGCCGCGACCGGCCGAATGATGGATATTCGGGGTGAACTGCGCTCGCCCACGTATGGAACGGCCGACGCGCATGCCGCGTGTGTCCAGGAAACGGCCGATGGTCGTATCGTGGTACAAGCCGGCGCGCGTCTGAACGTGTGCACGCCAGGATATGTGATGCTCGACGGGACCGTGACGGTCGAGAACGCGGGGGTCATCTCGTTTTCGCTTCCCGGCAGCGATCATCTCGACAACGGCGGTCACATCATGCTCTTCGAAAACGCCCAGCTCAATATCACCGGCAATCTGACGATGAGTGGGACGATTACCGGCGTCGAAGCCGTGGTGAGCGTCGGCGGCCAGAGCGAGGTATACGGCTCCTGGATCATGAACGGCGGGCGCTTGATCACGAGCGACAATCTGTACATCAGCAGTTACGGGATGCTGACATTGTACGGCAGTGAATTGACCGTCATCGGCGAGTGCAGTAACGGCGGCTTGCACCGGCTGTACGACGGGCTCCTTCTGACGCAGCACCTCACCAATTACGGACAGCTCGACCTGCTCAATGTGACGCTGTCGGCGGAGCGCTTCTACAACTCGTCCTACAGTGAAGTAACCGGATCGGGCTTCTGGATGACAGATCTGGAGAATGACGGGCAGCTATCCTGTACCGACGATACGACCGTCGTGGGTGACGTGGAAAATGACGGAACCATTACGATCTATACCGGCACGTTGACAATCCTCGGCGCGCTGACCAACAACGGCACGATCATCGGTAACTATCGCGGCACGCGCGACGGCGACGACTGGCAAGGCATTCACATCAGCGGTGATTTCGACGCCGGGTACGGCGCTCAGTTGCTCATGCCGTTTCCGGCGTTGCGCGTTCGCGTGGACGGTGGCTATGACGTGGCGATCGGTCATAACGAGCGGTACGACATGCGCCAAGCTACACTCGTAGTCGGCTCGCTCGCCGGGGCCGGCGTCGAATTCGAAGTGATGAGCCGGGATGTCGGGCCGATCGCGGCGGGTTTGGACCGGATGCAGCCGGGGCATTATCCGATCGGCACCCTGCACATCGCGGGAGCGACGATTAACCTCATTGACACGCATGATAATGACAATCTGGGGTATGTGACGTGTGAGGCAGTCTATGTCGACACGCTGCAAATCGATGCCGGCGCGACGCTAAACACGGAAGGCTGCCGGATTTACTACAACACGCTGGTGAACAACGGCTACGTCGATGATCCGGCGAACCTGATCCTGATCGGATCGGGCATTCCCGGCGATCTCGATGGTGACGGCGACGTTGACCTGACTGACCTGGCCGAGTTGTTAGGGTCTTACGGCTCGTGCATCGGGGATCCGAATTACAACCCGGCGGCAGACCTTGATGGCAGCGGCTGCGTTGAGATATCGGACCTTGCCGTACTACTCGGAAACTTCGGCCGATGAACGTCGGTCTGGTGTTTGCCCCATGTACATGATAAAGTGTATGAGTTGGAATGGATCACGACAATACAATAAGCAATCTTGGGAGAAGCCCGTACGGAAAGCAGCGTTTGCTCGGAAACGCGACCTGGGAGGTAAATATGTTGAATTCAGCACGGTACGTCACAGTTACGATCGCGGTCGGATTGTTGGCGGTCGCTTCGCTTTCGGCACAGGAGACCGTTTCGTTCGAATTGCGTTCTTCCGTTGACGGGGGCATTGCCTGTCCGGGTACGACGGTCGATTGGGAAATTTGGGCGCGCGTCACGACGCCCGGCAATGAAGGACTGGCCCTGGTCAGTGTCGGGCTGTCACAGGATGCCGCCAATCCGCTGAAATTCGACCTGCCGCCGGCCGACGGCGTGCCAACCGGAATGGCGAACTTCTCTCGGCCGGAAGGCATCAGCAACCCCGGCGAAGGCGGGGCCGACACCGGCTACATCGGTGTGCAACGCGGCACAACCGGCGAGATGAACCTGGTGCAGATCGGCGGCGGACAGAACACGTTCGGCGCGGCCGGGCAATCAATGGGCACGAACCCCTACGTCGTCGCGAACGTCGGGACAGATCAGGATGTGCTCCTGGCCGCCGGCTCATTCCCGACGCCCACCACGGTCGGTAATTACACGCTACGGATTGAAAACGCGATTGCGAACGTGCTGACCGAGGTGAACACGCCGCCTGATTTCTCGCCGGTGACTAGTGCCGCGGTGACCTACGTTGCCGACGCCGTCACGTTTGCCGTTCCAATTATCGGCGATCTCGATAATGACGGCGACGTTGATTTGTCGGACCTCGCACAGTTGCTTAGCTACTACGGCACGACCAGCGGGGCGACGTGCCTGGAGGGTGATCTCGACGGCGACGGCGATGTCGACCTGTCCGACCTTGCCGCGCTGCTGGGTAACTACGGCACCGGCCCGTAACTGACACGCACGGCTACCACAACCGGATTCTCAAACACCCCTGATGCCGTAAGGCCGGGGGTGTTTTTTGCGCGCGGCGGATACCGAACAGAGTTGGGTTATTATTGATTCCGCGAAGCCGGATCGTTATGGTGAGAATATAGTGCCTATCGAGGGTTAATAACGCGCCGCGGTGAAGGAGGACACCGGTGCGTGGTCGCTGAAACGTGGGATAACGTTTCGCCAGCTTGGAAACGTCGGATACCGCTCGCTTGTTTACGTCGGCACCGCTGCAACTCTAATTTTGGGAGCATCTAAATGAGCACCATGTCACGAGTTATCGTTGGTTTGTCATTACTGTCTTTTGCCTTGACCGTGCCGGTCGCGGCAGCGGCTGATCCCGGCGACGTGCGGGCCGAGAAGCTGCCGGCCGTGCTGTGCGTGGGTTCGGACGCCGGCGCGTACAGCCTGAGCCTGGCCGGCAAACCCGCCTTCCACACCACAACCAACAAGATACAAGACGAGCGGTTGGTAACGCCGGCCAATTCATCGACACTGCTGATTACCTGGAACGAGGTTTTGGCGGATGGCCGAACCGTTCCCTTTTACGCGATCAGCCTGGATGGTGAGACCATGGCCCGGGTGTGTCAGACGTCGTACGTGCTGAAGCTGCGGCACGGCGATTTTGACCCGCTCGTTGCCGTTCCGCCAACCGCTGCCGGCCTGGCCGCGACTGCCGAGAGCAATCTCTACATCGTTCAGTTCATCACGCAGCCGCTTGAGGAGTTCCGCGCGCAAATTACCGAGCTCGGCGGCACGGTATATAAGTTCCTAGCGCATCATGCTCACTTTGTGGTGATGACCCCGGACGTTCGTGACGCCGTCGAGGCCCTCCCATACGTTCGTTGGATTGGCCCGGTGCACCCGGCGTACAAGCTCGAGGAAGTCATCCGCGACCAAATTCGCACCGCCGTGGGATCGGGTTCCAGCCGATCACAAAAAGAACCGGAACCTCGCCTGTATTCCATCATGCTCAACGAGCGCGGCATCGCTGCCCAGGAGCGCGTCCGCGTTCGGATTGACGCCATCGGCGGAGAAGTCCACGGCACAACGCCGCGTGGTTTCCGCATTGAAGCAACCATGTCGCTCGACCAGGTTCGACAAATCGCCGAGCTTGACGACGTTATGTTTATCGACCGCAAGGGTGTCACCGAGATTGACATGGACATCGTTCGCGAGATCGGCGGCGCTAACTATCTCGAAACCGTCGCCGGCTTCACCGGAGAGGGCGTCCGTGCCGAGGTCGCCGATACCGAGGTCGACGTCAGCCACCAGGAATGGTCCGCCCCGCCGATCATTCACCGTGCCGGCAGCGATTCTGCCCACGGCACGTCTGTCTACGGCATCCTCTTCGCGCAGGGCGTCGACTCGCAGGCCCGCGGGCTGATCCCCGACGGTACCGGGATCTTCGCCTGCTCGACAAATGGACTGCTCGGCGGCGGGCCGACACGCTACACGCACACAGCCGAGCTTGTCGACCCCGATGGCCCGTACCGCGCCGTCCTCCAGACCAACAGCACGGGCGATCCCCGCACGTTCTACTACACCACCATCTCCGCCGAGATGGACGACATGCTCTTCATGTACGACGTCGTCCACACCCAGTCACAATCCAACGCCGGCAACCAGGATTCGCGCCCACAGGCCTGGGCGAAGAACATCATCGCCGGCGGTGCTGTAAATCACTACAACACGCTGACCCGCGACGACGATTGCTGGTGCTCCACCGGTTCCATCGGCCCAGCCGACGACGGACGGATCAAGCCCGACCTGTGTTTCTTCTATGACGACACGTACACGGCCTCCGCCGGCGGCGGTTACACGCAGTTCGGCGGCACCAGCGGCGCCACCCCCTCGATCGCCGGGCATGTCTGTCTGTTCTTCCAGATGTGGTCCGAAGGCATCTTCGGCAACGAGGTCGATCCGTTCGGCGACGTCTTCGACAACCGTTGTCACATGACCACCGCCAAGGCCGCCGTCATCAACACCGCCCACCAGTACCCGTTCAGCGGCACCAGCCACGACCTGACACGTGTTCACCAGGGCTGGGGAATGCCGGACGTGGCGTACCTGTGGGACATGCGTGAAAACATCTCCATCCTCGACGAAACCGAGGTCTTGCAAAACATGCAGACCGTCGATTATGTCGTCTTCGTCGAGCCCGGCACGCCCGCGCTGCGAATCACAATGGTCTACGCGGACACGGCGGGCGTACCGTCGTCGTCGCAACACCGCATCAACGACCTGACGCTGCAAGTGACAGCCCCCGACGCTACCGTTTACTGGGGCAACAATGGTCTGCTGAGCGGCAACTGGTCGGCCCCCGGCGGCGTTGCGAACGATATCGACACGGTCGAGAACGTCTTTATCGAGAACCCCGCCGATGGTGTCTGGGACGTTTCGATCATCGCCGCCGAGGTAAACGAAGACACACACGTCGAAACGCCCGAGCTGGACGCCGACTTCGCCCTGGTTGTCAGCGGCGGTTTCCTGGCGACGTGTACCTCCGACGGGCGAATCACGCTCAACAGAACCATGTATCCTTGTGAGTCTCAGGCCGCCCTCCGTGTCGTCGATTGCGATCTCAACACCGACGACGAATTGATCGAGACCGTCACCGTCACCATCGATTCCACTACCGAGACCGGCGGCGAATCCGTTCTCCTCACCGAGACCGCGCCCGAGACTTCCGATTTCCGCGGCGTGATCGATCTGAGCACCATCGACGACGTGGGCGTCCTCCAAATCAGCGAGGGTGACCTGATCACGGCCACGTACTACGACGAAGACGACGGGACCGGCTCGCCCGCCACCGTCACCGACACCGCCGACGTCGATTGCACCCCGCCGATCATCTCGAACGTCCAGGTTGCTGATATCGAACCGCGCCGGGCGATCGTTACCTTCGACACCGACGAGCCGACTGTCGGCTCAGTTCGATTCGGCGATTCGTGCGGTAATCTCACCGAGACCGCTACGCAAAGCGGCTACGGAACCGAGCACGCGGTCATCCTCAGCGGGCTCAGTGACAATAACACCTATTTCTTCGTCGTCGACGCCGAGGATGTGGCCGGCAACACAGCCACCGATGACAACGGCGGGTCGTGTTACATGTTCAGCACGCCCGACATCCCGAACTTTTTCACCGAGGTGTTCGGCGGCAACGACCTGGATAATCTGGCGTTGTTCTTCTCACCCAACGCCACCGTGGATTTCTACGCCGGTTGTGTTGAGGAGATTGACGAGCTGCCGACCGATCCCAGCGGCGGGACGAATATCAGTCTCTCTGACGATGACTACGAGCATATTTATCTGTCCGGCGGCGAGACTGTCTTA
>JAUWNI010000167.1 GCA_030612705.1 Phycisphaerae bacterium
CCCCCCGGGGGGGGCCGCCCCCGGGGGGGTGTTTTTCCCGCACCCCTCGCCCCCCCCGGGGGGGCGGCCGCTACATTGCGTGCCGTTACACTTCCGACCGTTCGTAGCCTACCCATACGACTGATGCGCAACAAGCCGACGTTGAATTACTGTGAGCTTTCCCGCGAAGCCGGGACCAGGCAGAGAAACTCGACCGGTTCGTTGCCGTTGTTTACGAACCGGTGCTTCTCGTTGGGCGGGACCCAGACGACGTCGCCGGCTTTGAACGGGCGGTCGCCTTGCTCGCTCTTTGCGAAGCCCTGTCCCTTGAGGACCATCACTTCGTGCTCGTAGTCGTGCTGGTGGTGCGGCGTTTGGCCGCCGGGCTGAATCTCGAAGTGGCGCATATAGAAGTTTTGAGCGCCGTCGTCGGCACCGATCAGCAAGCGCATTCGTACGCGGTCGGCACCTTCGAGATGAACGTCGTGCTGCGTGTGTTCGGGAAGTGGGGTTACTTTCATGGTTTTCAGTTATCAGGGTTTAGGGTTCAGGGTTCAGGATTCAGTAACGACGTTATATTGCGGAGCAGATTTCGCTATTCGCAATTCTTAATTCGCTATTCTCACTTGCTCACGATCCAGCGGTCCGGGGCGCGGGTGTAATCGACGATTTCCTCGGGTTTGAAGAACAACTCGATTTCGGTGCGGGCGGTTTCGGGGCCGTCGCTGGCGTGGATCAGGTTGTACCGCTGGTCGAGGCCGAAATCGCCGCGAATCGTGCCCGCGGTTGCCTCGCGACCGTCCGTCGCGCCGAGCATGTTGCGCACGACGGTGGTCGCATGCGGGCCTTCGAGCACCACGAGAATCACCGGCCCGCCGGTCATGAACTCGACCAGTGCGTTGTAGAACGGCTTCCGCTGGTGGACCTCATAATGCTTTTTGACTTGCTCGACCGGCGATTGTTGCAGCTTCATCGCCGAGATGCGCAAGCCCTTGTCTTCAAAACGTGTAAGGATTCGGCCGACGAGCAGACGATTTACCGCGTCTGGTTTGAAGATGATCAGCGTACGTTCCATTGCTACTCCCGTTTCGTAATGCCGACAACCAGCGCGGGATTGTATCAAAACGGTCGGCGCCCACCAAGGTGGCTGACGCGAGCGGTTTGTCCTGGGGTCCGTGACACTTTTAGCGGGGCGCTTTTACCAGCCCTGGAAGGTCGATAGTCAATAGCCGAGGGCGTCAGCCCTCGGATTGCGAGCGATAGGTCTAATCAGCCCCGCAGGGTCGACAGAAGCTCGCGATTGCGGTTGCGCCGTTCTCTGTCGAACCTGCGGGGCTATTGCTCTGTCAGTGTTGCTTTGATGGGTTCAACCTGAGGAGCCGCGGGCTTCAGCCCGCACGGTCCTTCGGAAAAGGTTAATCCTACTCCCCGCCGCGCCCCGGGGGCGCGGGGTCCATTCTATTTTACCCTGCCCCCCGGGCCGGGGGGTCGTAAGGGCCGCGGCTCTTCTAGCCGCGTTTCTCGGAATGACAGCGTAACCACGCAAATGACGCTCACCCTTGGACCTGCTAGAATGAGATCGAGGAGCGAGAATGAGCGAGGAAGCCGCGTCGGCAACCATCAAAAAAGAAAAACCGAAACGACGCTTGCCGCCCTGGCTCAAGCGACCGATGCCGACGCGCGGCATGCTCGACACGCGAAAACTGGTCAACGGGCTGAGGTTGCACACCGTCTGCGTCGAGGCCCGCTGCCCCAACCTCTCCGAGTGCTGGTCCCGTGGGACCGCGACGTTCATGATCCTCGGTGACGTTTGCACGCGGCGATGCCGCTTTTGCGCGGTCACAACCGGCAAGCCGCTGCCGCCCGAGGACGACGAACCCGAGCGTCTGGCCGCCGCGGCAGCACAATTGAAGCTGCGGCACGTCGTGATCACCAGCGTGGCCCGTGACGATTTGCCGGATGAAGGTGCTGGACAATTTGCACGTTGCATCCACGCGACGCGTCAGATGCTTCCGCAAGCGACGGTCGAGGTGCTGGTACCCGATTTTCACGCTCGGCCCGAGCTGATCCGGATCATCTGCGACGAGCGGCCGGAGGTTTTCAACCACAATCTCGAAACCGTCGCGAGCCAACAAAAACGCGTGCGGCCGGCGGCACGCTATCGGCGTTCACTCGACGTGTTACGGATCGTCAAGGAAATCGCCCCCGACATCACAACCAAGAGCGGCGTGATGGTCGGGCTTGGCGAGACGAAAGACGAACTGCTTCAAGCCATGAAAGACCTGCGCGCGGTCGGGTGCAACCTGCTGACGATCGGTCAATATCTATGCCCCGGCGGCAAGCAGGTTCCCGTGGAAAAATATTATCCGCCGAGGGAATTCGACGAGCTGGCGGACATCGCGAAAGAGCTGGGTTTCGCGGGCGTCGCCGCCGGTCCGTTCGTCCGCAGCAGCTATTTCGCCGAAACGCTATACGCGGATACGACTGTTCGGTCACCGTGAGCGGGCGGGGGTGTCACGAATTGCCACAATACATGCGTGGAAAGGCGGCGTAGAACGCGGCGCATTTGATCAGATGCTCGATCGGTACGCTGTCCTTGACGGTGTGGGCAACGTTTTCGGGTGCCGGGCCGAAGCCGACGCAGGGGATGTTGAACATGCCGGCGATCGAGACGGCGTTCGTGCTGAAGGTCCAGCGGCCCAACGTTGGTTTTTGGCGAAACAGGGCCCTGTATGTTTCGACCGCTCCACGTACTTGCGGTGCGTTCGACGGCGCGCACCAGGTCGGAAAGTACTTTTCGGCAGGGTAAACAAGTCCCGTATGGGTCGGCTTGTCGTAGGTTGGGACCTTGACGGTCGCGCGCACCCCCGCGCGGCGAACAGCATCGCGGACTTCACGCAATGCCGAGGTTTTCGTATCGCCGACCGTCAGCCGCCGATCGAGATGGATGTACGCCTGGTCGGGGACGGCGCACAGGCTCGGCGTGCGGCAATCGACGTACGAAACGGCGACGGTGCCCTTGCCGAGGAAGTCGTCGGATTTCAGCCGACCGTTGAGCTGTTCGATTTCGGTGATGACGCGGGCGATCTTGTAGACGGCGTTGTCGCCCTTGTGTGGCATCGAGCCGTGACACGATCGGCCGCGAGCAGTGATGCCGATCTCCATCCGGCCGCGCTGCCCGCGAAGGATTTTGCAGTTGGTCGAGTCGGTGATGACGACGCATTCGGGCCGGATCCCGTCTTCGCGGATGATGTGCTGCCAGTTCAAGCCGTCGCAGTCCTCTTCGGAAACCGTGAACGTCAA
This sequence comes from Phycisphaerae bacterium, assembly GCA_030612705.1. Taxonomy (GTDB): domain Bacteria; phylum Planctomycetota; class Phycisphaerae; order UBA1845; family Fen-1342; genus JALSRY01. The sequence continues at coordinate 3,283 of JAUWNI010000167.1, forward strand.
TAAAAGCGACCAGGCGTCGCCGCGCAGGTTAAGATCTTTGATAATCCCGGCGGCGTAGACCATGGCGGGTACGGCGCCTTTCTGATCGCCGGCACCGCGACCGTAGACGATGCCGCGGGCGATTTTGCCCCGGTAGGGATCGTGCGGCCATTCGTCGGGGTTTCCGAGGCCGACGGTGTCCACGTGGGCGTCGATGGCGATCAGGCGCGGGCCGTTGCCGACGCGGGCGAGCAGGTTGCCGAAACGATCGGTCCAGAGTTGGTCACACACCTTCAGGGATTTGAGTTCCCGGCGGATACGCTGGATGACCTTGCTTTCGTGCCCGCTTTCCGATGGGATCGCGACCAGCTCGCGCAGAAAGCGCACCATTGGTTTTTCATATCGCCGGGCGCGTTTCAAAATGGCGGCACAATCAAGCATCTCAGCCTCGTTTCGCTCGTTTGATACAACATGGCCACAACCAAACGCCATTGTTAATAGCAAAGGTGTTTGAAATCCAGCACAGTGTCGGCGGTGATGACGCCGAGGGAATCAAACGCGCCGTAACAGTACGCCGCAACAGTCACCACGGGTCGGAAATAATGTAGCGGCCGGCGCCTCGCCGGCCGTAATAGGCCGGAACCGCCACTTTGGGCGTACGGCCTGCGAGGCGCAGGCCGCTACATGACTTTTGCGGCGGACTGATAAGGGTTACACGCGCATTCTCCATTTCCATCGCATTGACCGCTTGATGTCGTGGTCGTAACGTTACCGTCAGAGAGTTGACAGGCATATCGACGGTTTCAAGACGAAGGGAGAGCGAAGGTGATCGACAGACGAACGTTTCTGGCGAGCGGTCTTGCCGGGGTGGCGGCTACGATGAAATTCGCCTCGAGTGCGCGGGCCCAGGAAGCCGGGGCGCGGGCGGCGTCCGGGCGGAAGGGATTCAAGCTCAAGTACGCGCCGCACTTCGGCATGTTCAAGCATCACGCCGGCGAGGACCTGATCGACCAGCTCAAGTTCATGGCCGACGAAGGCTTTACCGCCATGGAAGACAACACGATGACACGCCGTCCGAAGGATGTGTGGGAAAAAGTCGCCCGGGAGATGACCCGGCTCGGGATGACGATGGGGGTGTTCGTCGCGAACTTCGGGACGGCGTTCGGCAAGAAAAGCTTCGTGACCGGGGATGCCGACTTGCGGGAGAACTTCCTGGCGGATTGCCGCAATTCGGTCGAGGTCGCCAAGCGCGTCAACGCGAAGTGGATGACGGTGGTGCTGGGCGATCTGGAGCCGCGGCTGGCGATGGGTTTCCAGACGGCTAACGCGGTCGAGCAGCTCAGGCGCGGGGCGGAGGTATTCGAGCCGCACGGGTTGGTGATGGTGCTCGAACCGTTGAATCCACGGGACCATCCCGGCATGTTCCTGACGGGGATTCCGCAGGCGTACGAGATTTGCCGAGCGGTGAACAGTCCGGCGTGCAAGATTCTCGACGATCTCTATCACCAGCAAATTACCGAGGGGAATCTGATTCCCAACATGGATCGGGCCTGGAGCGAGATCGCCTATTTCCAGATCGGCGACAATCCGGGCCGAAAGGAGCCGACCACCGGCGAAATCAATTACCGTAACGTGTTTCGACATATTCATTCCAGGGGTTTCGAAGGGATCGTCGGCATGGAGCACGGCAACGCGAAACCCGGCAAGGAAGGCGAACGGGCGGTAATCGACGCGTATAGAGCGTGCGATGATTTCTAGTGTCCCGTCATGCCTGGGCTTTCAGGTAGCGTCGGCCCCCCGCGGCCGACGTAGATGGGTGTCATGCTCGCGCTTACGTAAGCATGGTCAGGAAGGGTGACCCACCTCTTTAGAGGTGGGGGACACGAATAGGGCTTCGATTCGCGTTCCCCGCCGATAAAGCGACGGGCCACCCATGCAACTAAAATCATCGCGAACGGAGAAGAAAACAACCATTAGCAGTACGTAGTACCTTAAACGACCTCCCGGTGTGAGGAGATGAATAAGATGGCTCAGACGGAATACACAAACGCGATTCAGCAACGAAATGATCAACTCTCGCGCAGAGATTTCTTGAAGACCTCTGCAATGGTCTCGGCGGCCGCCATCGCCGGCGGTTGCGCGAGCATGTCGAAGGGGCGCAAGGCGCCGGCGATTCTCGGCCCGGATCACAAGTTCCAGAAACTGCGCGTCGGGCTGATCGGTTGCGGCGGGCGCGGTACCGGAGCGGCGAAGAATTGCGTGCAGTCCTCGCCTAACGTCGAAATTGTCGCGCTGGGTGACCTGTTTCAGGATCGTCTGGACAGTTGCCGGGAAAAACTCGCGGAACTGGGCGAGAGTTGCAATGTTACCGACGACCGCTGTTTCACGGGTTTTGACAACTATAAGGGCGTGCTGAACTGCGACATGGATATGGTGATTCTGGCGACGCCGCCGGGCTTTCGTCCGCTGCATCTCAGCGCCACGATCGAGGCGGGAAAGCACGTTTTCATGGAAAAGCCGGTGGCGGTCGATCCGGTCGGCGCGCGCTCGGTGATCGAGTCGTCGGAACTTGCGGATCAGAAAAGCCTCGCGATCGTCTGTGGCACACAACGCCGCCACCAGCCGCACTACCTGGAGACGATGCGACGGATTCACGGCGGCAAGATCGGCGACGTTGTCGCGGCCCAGTGCTACTGGAACCAGGGGGCCTTGTGGGAGGAGCCCGCCGCGAACAACTGGGAGAAGTACCGAAGCGGCGAATGGAGCGACATGGAATGGCAATGTCGCAACTGGCTGTTCCTCACCTGGCTTTCCGGCGACCACATCGTCGAGCAGCACGTTCACAACATCGACGTGGTCAACTGGGCGATCGGCTCGCACCCGGTCAAGGCGGTCGGTATGGGCGGCCGCCAGGTCCGTACGGCTCCGGAATACGGCGACGTCTACGACCACTTCAGCGTTGAGTTCGAGTATCCCGACGGTGTGCGCGTCCAGAGCATGTGCCGGCAGATTAAGGGTACCTCGACCCGTGTATCGGAGCGTATCGTCGGCACGAAGGGTGTTGCGTATACCAACCATAGCAACGCCAAAATCACTCGTCGAAAAGAGTGGGAATTCGACGACGGCGGCGAGGCGGTGAACCCGTACGTACAGGAGCACGCCGACCTGGTCGCGAGTATCCGTAGCGGCAAGCTGCTGAATGAGGGCAAGCGGATCGCCGAGAGCTGTCTGACCGCGATCATGGGTCGGATGTCGGCGTACACCGGTCGTGAAATTTCCTGGAATTGGATCATGAACGCGTCGCGGCTCGATCTGACGCCGCCGAAGTATGAATTCGGCGACCTCCCGGTCGGCCCTATACCGATGCCGGGTGAGACGAAGCTGGTTTAGTACTCGATTAATGCTAAACTGGTGCTCCGTCAACGTTGATTTGATGAATCATGGTTGATTGGGTGGCCCACCTCTTTAGAGGTGGGGTATACGAATAGGGCCTCGATTCGTGTTCCCCAACGGCTAAAACCATTATGCCACCCATCCACCATTCGATTTATCAGTCCGCCGCTACAGTCTATGGGCGCCGCCGACTTTTGAAGCGTACTGTTATGGCTGATAGAGCATCAGAATGTTACGTGGTTTTCGACATACGTTGTTTTTATCGTTGCAGGTGGCGGCGGTCGTCAGCGGCGGTATTGCGCTGATCCTCTGGCCGGATGCTTGGCGCGCGGTCGCGGTTTGCCTGGTGGGCGTCTTGGTGGCCTCGCTGATTTGCGAGCGATTCGCCAGCCGTTATTTGCGCAAGACGCTCGGGCGGCTGCGGCGAGTGGCCGACGATCTGAGCCGCGGGCGACAGCCGACCACGATCACCACGCAGCAGGGCGACGATTTCTACAAGCTGGTCAACGCGATCAACATGGTTGCCAACCGACTCGCCCAGGCCGGCGAGGAGGAGCAGCGTTTGCAGGAGGAGTTGCGACGCCGCGAGCGGTTGGCCTTTCTCGGCGAGTTGGCGGCAACCGTCGCCCACGAGATCAACAACCCGTTGGACGGGATCCAGAATTGCTCGCGTATCCTGCGGCGATCGCTCGACGATCCGAAGCGGGCCCCGCAGATGCTCGACCTGATCGACAGCGGGTTGGTGCGGATCGACGTGATCGTTCGGCGACTGTTGACACTGGCGCGGGAACACGTGATCCGTCCGGTCGAGGCGCGGATGCGCGACGTGGTCGAGGCGGCCCTCTCCGCCTCGGGCACAAAGCTCGAGGACCGCGGCATCTACGTCCGGCGTCAATACGGGCCGGAAGATGACCGGGCTTCCGTTGATCCACAATTGCTCGAACAGGTCTTCGTCAACGTAATGCTTAACGCGGTCGATAGCATGCCGGAGGGGGGGGAGTTGCGCATCGCGATCCGGTTTGAGCCGCGGGGCTTAAAGTCGGAAAGGAATCCCGAGGGTTGCCCCGCCGTCTGCGTGGAGGTTGCCGATACGGGCACGGGCATCGCGGAAGACGTTTTGCCGCACATCTTCGAGCCGTTCTATACGACCAAGAAAGGCGGTCGGGGGACCGGGTTGGGTTTGTCGATTGCCGCCCGGATCGTGGACGCGCACGACGGTGTGCTGGACGTAACCTCGCGGGAAGGTGACGGTACGGTCTTTACCGTTCGGATTCCCACGCTGAAGTCCACTGATGGCCGGTGGATGACCCCAGAGGCGGCGGCACCTTCATCGCTCGTATCTTCCTAGTGTTCAGTCAGTGTTGCTTTGATGGGTTCAACCCGAGGAGCCGCGGCCTTCAGTCCGCGCGGGGCCCCGGGGGGTTGGATTTTTGCGTGTAGAAATACCCGGCGGCCGGGAGGCCGCGGGGGGTAGAATTTATCCTTCTCGAAACACCGGGCGGACGGAAGGCCGCGGCTCTTCAAGTATTGTTGCTCTTTTCAAGTATTATCACGGGTGGGTGGCCCATGGCTTTAGCCGTGGGGGACACGAATCGAAGCCCTATTCGTGTCCCCCACCTCTAAAGAGGTGGGCCACCCAATTAACGATGAT
>JAUWNI010000202.1 GCA_030612705.1 Phycisphaerae bacterium
GTGTCGGCCGATCCCACGAGCGGCTGTTTTCCCGTACTTTACGGCCGACACGGGGGTCGGCCGCTACAGTCTGTGGACGGTGCCGACTTTTGCGGTGGATTGCTCGTTGATCGAAAACAAGACAGAGCCTTGTACCCCCCCCCCGCGTCCGGCACATGCAAGAAAGAAGTTGCGGCGGGTAAACGCAGTCGATATACTACCACCGTGTGTGGGACAAGCAGCGGTGCTGTCCCGCAAGGGCCGTCTTTTAGTATTCAACTTACCTGGAGGGAAGAAGATGCAACTGTACAGGTATTTTGCGCTCATGTTGGTGACGGTGCTGTGCGCGACACCAGCCGTCGCCACCGAAGTGTCCGGCGATCAGTCGGGCACGTGGACGCTCGATCAAAGCCCCTACGAACTCGTCGGCGACGTACGCGTCCCGCCGGGCGAAACGCTGGTGATCGAACCCGGCGTGGTAGTAAACGCGCTGGGGCATTACAAGCTCGCTGTTGAACAAGCCACACTCCTAGCGATCGGAACGGCGGATCAGCCGATTATCATGACCGCCGCTGATCATGGGATGGGCTGGCGCGGCGTTCGGCTGGAGCAGGCGGACGACGGCTCGACGATCAGCTATTGCATCATCGAGTACGCCAAGGGCAGCGGAGAGTTTCCAGAGGTGCGCGGCGGGGCAGTCCTTTGTAAGGGCTGTTCACCGACGATCTCCCATAACGAACTGCGTTTCAACTATTCCCGCAACGGCAACTACAACGGAACCGGCGCGGGGGTGACAACCTGGAACTCATCCGCGATCGTCGTGAATAACAACATCCACGACAACATCTCGGACAGCGGCGGTGGAATCTGCTGCATCGAGGACGGCACGCCGCTGATCGCCTGGAACATCATTGCCGACAACGACGGGTATTACGCCGGCGGCGGGATCTACATTGCCGCCTGGACGACCCCCACGGTCGAGAACAACATTATCATCGGCAACTGGGCCGCGAACTGGGGCGGCGGCGGGATCAATTCCTGGGGCTCGGGCTCTCACGAGATACCCTGCATCATTCGCAACAACGTCATCGCCCAAAATACGACGACTGCCAGCGGCAACGCCTGTGGTGGCGGTGGAATCTACTGCCGCTATGACAGGTGCATCCTGATCAACAATGTCATCGCAGACAATCACGCCAACCAGGGCGGCGGGATTTATGTTCTCAACCAGGGTTACGACTGGCCCCAAGTCAGCAACACTATCATCTGGGGCAATACCGCCCCCGAAGGTAGCCAGATCTATTTGTATCCCGACACCGAGTCCGTGCTCTACGTCCAGTACAGTGACATCGAGGGTGGCTGGACCGGTGAAGGCGACGGAAACATCGACGCCGACCCGCTCTTCTTGGATCCCAACAGCGGCGATTATCACATGACGGAGCTGTCGCCCTGTATCGACACGGGCGACCCGAATTTCGTCCCGGACCCCGATGAAACCGACATCGACGGACAGCCACGCGTTTGGGACGGCGACGACGACGGCGAAGCGCTGGTGGACATGGGCGCCGACGAATTCGACTCGTACTGCCACGGCGACCTTAACGGCGACAGAGACGTCAACCTGGCCGACTTGGCGCAGTTGCTCAGCAGCTATGGCGAAACCAGCGGCATGACGTACGAGGACGGCGACATCGACGGCGATGGGGACGTCGATCTGGCCGATCTGGCCGAGTTGCTCGCGGTCTATGGAACGACTTGTCCGTAGCTGGTATTCGTCCTCGAAACGATGATAAACTCGAAGAGCCGCGGACTTCAGTCCGCGCAGCGACTCGTGGTCTGCTGATCCGCGGTTCTTTCTGCTTCCTGTTGTTTGGCGCTCCCAGTAATCCTGGAGCGGACGGGAATGTCTTTACAATCTTAACAGTACGCCGTAAAAGTCACTGCGGGGCGGGAATGATGTAGCGGCCGGCGCCTCGCCGGTCGTAATAGGCCGGAAACGCCACTTTGGACGTACGGCCTGCGAGGCGCAGGCCGCTACATGACTTTTGCCGGCGGACTGTTAATCGAAAATCCACGTTCGGAGAACATGGGCCACCCATCCGCTACTCTCACCGACGGGACGCCCGTACTACTAACGGTTGTTTTCTTCGCGGCTCGCGAAGATTCTTCCCTTCCTGGGTGGCACAGGCGTCTCGCCTGTGTGTTCGTTGGGCGCGGCTCTCTCACAGGCGAGACGGCCGTTCACCATCATTCGGGCGTTTGGCCGTCATGGGCAGGACGACGGTGAAGATCGAGCCCTGGCCGATTTCGCTGTCCACCTCCAGGCGACCGCCGTGCGCCTCGATGATCCGCACCACGACCGCCAAGCCGAGGCCGGTGCCCTTGCCGGGGTCTTTAGTGGTAAAGAAGGGGTCGAAGATCGCCTCGCGGATGTTTTCCGGGATGCCGCTACCGTTGTCGGTGATGCGGATGAAGACCTCCTGGTTGGCGGTGTCGTGCCCGGTGGTGACGGCGAGGTTGCCGCGTTCGTTCATCGAATCCTTCGCGTTGAGGATGATATTCATGAAAACCTGTTGCAACTGTGACTCGTCCACGACAGCGATCGGATCGTCGGGGTCGATCTCACGCACGATGTTGATGTCGTGAAAGCTGGCCTGTTTCTCCAGCATCGCCAGCGTGCGAGCGAGAATCTCGTTGATACCGTGCGGGGCCATGCGCGCCTCGCGCTGGCGTGAAAATTCGAGCAATTCCTGGACGATCTTGCGGCAGCGATCCGCCTGACGAACAATCTCATCCACGTCCTCGCGGATTGGACTGTCGTCGGTGAGTTCTTCCTGAACCAATGAGGCAAACGTGAGAATCCCGCCCAGCGGATTGTTGATTTCGTGTGCCACGCCGGCCGCAAGCTGTCCGAGCGAGGCGAGGCGCTGTTGGCGGTCCATCGCGGCCTGTGTCTTGGTGAGTTGTTCGGTGCGCTCCTTGACTTTCTGCTCGAGCATCTTGGCCCACTGCCCGATCTGCGTGTTCATGTCGTGAATGCGGTCGAGCATGGCGTTCAACGATCTAGAGAGCACGGCGAGCTCGCTGTGACCGGCAACCTCCTGAACCCGATGGTCCAGGTTGCCGGCCGTGATCTCCCTGGAGACGACGACCATGTCCTCGAGCGGCCGCACGAGGCTGCGCGTTAGAAAATACGTGACCACGACGATCAGAGCGAAACACAACAGGGCGATCGCCGCGAACGCCACCGTGACGTTGTCGCGGACAGCCATGTAAGGCCGCTGCAGCAATCCCACGCCGAGGATGCCGATGCGCCGCCCGTCGAGGTTGGTAATCGGCTCGTAGGCGGTGATGTACCAGTCGTTCACCGCGTACGCCCGATCTCTCCAGATTTGACCCGCGACAATAACGGACTGGTACACATCACGGGAAACGCGGGTTCCCAAGGCACGCCGGCCCTCGGCGGTCAATACGCTCGTCGTGATACGGACGTCATCTTGGAAAATGGTTGCGGCGCCCACTTGCCGATCCTGAAACCGCAGGCCGGGAAACAGCGTCTTCTTGATCTTATTCACGATCCCATGGGCCTCGACCGACACGGCGTCGGTGTCGATCTCGTTCAGCAGTTCACCCGTATAGAGCACGGCCACGACTCGACCTTCCGAGTCCTTCACCGGAGCCGCGGCGAGCAGGACCAACCCGGCCTCCAAACCTTTCTGAGTCTGTGAACCGGTCGCGGGACTTTCCGCCAATTCAAGGCCAAGCCGCGCAACCAAATCTGGATTCTCCGCCTGAAGCAGCGCGCGGGGCACCAACTCGGTACTCGCGGCGGATTCCCCGCTGAGCGCACGCGCGATCGGCGCCAAGTCGACCACACTGTCCCCGTTAACGTTCGTCCCGGTCGTGCGGAACCCGACCCGGCCGGCGGAATCGGCGATGGAAAGGAAGTCCAGGTGCCGGGCCTTCTGCATGTTTCTGACGTATTCCCGAGCGGAGGCCGGCTCATTGCCCGTCAGGGACCCGCTCACCCGCCGGCTCGTGGCCAGCAGCTCCACGCACAAGCGTAGCTCGTCGAGACGATTGAGGTAGATGGCACGGGCGGCCGAAAGACCGTGATCGACCTGCTGATGCGCTTGCTGGAGCAGGGCCTGGCCGGTCACGCGAATGCCGATGATAGATGTGGACACCCCGCCGAGGATCAGGATCAGCGAGTAGCTCGCAACGATGCGCCATTTGAGCGAATGTGTCCAGCGAGGAGCTTTCATAGCAGTCCGCCGCAAAAGTCATGTAGCGGCGGCGCCACCCCCCCCACCGCACACCCCCCCACCCCGAGTAAAGATAAAAAAAAACAACCCAACAGCAGGC
>JAUWNI010000042.1 GCA_030612705.1 Phycisphaerae bacterium
GTACTGCTGGCCCGCCACCTAGGTAGGTGTACTTCGTCGAAATTAGGCTACTTCGGCACCGCCTCCTATTTCGGGGGAGTCGGGTTAATTAGGGTAATTAGGGACAGCCAGTGCGCCGGGTAATTAGGGTAATTAGGGACGTAATTAGGGACAGCCACCTATTTCGGGCGAGGCGGATGCTGGTTGAGCCTTCAAAGGTGCCGCTTCGCGATAGTGAGGCCGGGTGTCGGTTGACATGTCCAAGCCGAAGGCTCGGGCACGTTCCTCGATACAGGATCAGCATGGCCGCGCTTCGCTTGGCCATGGCACCCGGCGAGGGTCTTGCGCGTAGTGCTCTGTTTCACAAATACGTCGACTATGGGAACCCGCGAAGAGCCGCGGACCTGAAGTCCGCGCGGTTCTTCGGGAAGGGTAAATTCAACTCCGCGCGGCGGCGCGGCGCACAGCTGTCGTGAGCGCGCCCGGCACCATGGTTGTATAAAGCGTGCGCGGCCTTTGTTCCGGAATCAGGTGTTTACCCGATGCCGCGGCGTGCGGCGGGGCCTATAATTCAACGCGACGGGGTATCGTAGTTCCCGCCACGCGCCGTCACCGGAACGCGCCGAACGAACACGTCTGAAAAAGGAGGCAGACCATGCGAATGCTGTTGTTTCTGGTGGCCGCCCTGGGGACGCTGGTAGTCCCGGCCGGGGCGGATGAGTACTGGATCGCGTACGAAGGGAATGATTTTCCGGAATATGAGGGATGGCACCGCATCTCGTATGGCGAGCCGCAACGCTGGATCGAGGACGGGGCACTCGTCATCGACACTCTGGAGAGCGTGAGCTGGGTCGACTTTTACCGATGGTATCTCAATGGGACACTCGACCCCGACCCGGCCGAGCATTTCATCATGCAATGGCGGATGCGCATCAATGAGCTGATCGGGAGTCGAGATCCGGGAGTAGGCGTACGCGCGGACACAAAACAGGCGGTAGGTTTTAGTTTCGACAACGACAGTATCTGGAGTGTCTTCGAAGATGACGTCGAAGCCGACTTTGAACCGGGAGTATTTCACGAATTTGAATTCCGCTCCGCTGACATGTTGTTCTATGAGTTATACATCGATGGCGAGTTACGGATTGAGGGCTCGTTTTGGCTCTCACTGGACTCATCGCGTGTCGGCTGGGGGGACACAGTACAAGGTGGAGCGAGTCAGGTGGAGTGGGATTACGTGCGTTTTGGCGTGATCCCGGAGCCGACAACCGGAGTCTTGTTTCTCCTGGCGGCGTGCGGCACGGTGCATGCGTGCTGTCGCCATCGAGACCGACAATCTGTTCAATGATCATTCAAGGAGATAGTAGAGTAGGGTGCGTCTCGACGCACCATCCTGGCACGAAAGACGCGACAGATCGAAAGGAGGAAACGACAGATGAAGACGTGTTTTCTGCTGTTGAGTGTGGTGGCCGCCCTGGGGGGATTAACTTCCACGGCCGGGGCGGCACCGTATTGGATCACGTACGAAGGAGACCGGTTTCCGGAGGAAGACGGCTGGGCGCACCACTTTGGTCCCGCGCCGGGCCACCGCTGGATCGACGACGGTATGTTCGTGTTGGACACCATGCACGACATACACATGGTCGATTACTACGCCATGAACATGGGGGGCGAGCTTGACCCCGAGCCCGGCGAGACGTTCGTGCTGGAATGGCGCCTGCTGATGGAGGCCGCCACAGGCGAAGACGTGGGCGTGACCGTCTTCGCGGACAGCCGATGGGCAGTCGCTTTCAGCCTCGACGTTGACGGACTGTCCAGCACCTTTGAGCATGGAGTTGAAGCCACGTTTGCCCCGGGCGTCTTTCATGAATACCGGCTGACGTCGGATGACATGCGCACGTACAGCCTGTACATCGACGACGCGCCCGTTCTCGAGGGCGTCTTCTGGCTATCGCTCTGGGACTCGCGCGTCAGCTTCGGAGATGGCGTTCAGGGCTTTGCCAGTCGTTCGCGCTGGGATTACGTGCGCTTTGGGGTGATTCCGGAGCCGACGACCGTAGTTTTGTTTCTCCTGGCGGCGTGCGCGACGTTGCGTGCGCGCTGTCGCCGGTGCGACCGACAGATTGTTCCATGATCATTCAAGGAGATAGACATGTTTCGAGCAGTACTCGTCACGATGATCGTTTTGATGTATGCCGGGCAGGTGGCCCGGCCCGACACAGAGAATTGGATTTTCCAGCACAATGACCAATTGACGGACCCCGAACACTACCATATCGATCAGCAAGCGGGAACGGTTCAAATCTACGAAGGATTCTCGTCGGAGGTCTTCGCGTTCGAAGCTCGTGTCGGGGAATGGGTCGGCGGTGAATGGGATGACGAGGGGCCGGGTGACATCAACAAGATCGACGTGGACGACTACGCCGGCACGTTCCCGATCACGATTCTGCCGAGTGAAGGCCCCACCTATGGCGCGGCAAACGTAATGGAATAATAGGAATAATAGGGACAGCCACCTGGGAATAATAGGGAATAATAGGGACAGCCACCTATTATTGACAGAGTATAATGAGCCGCGTAGGTTGCGGCTTGCAGCACCGTCTATAATTATCAATGCGAGCCCCTCGCCCCGCGGCTTATTCTTGTTGAAAAGGCGGCGAGGCGAACGGCTTGGCGGTCGAGCCGGGAAACGTGAACATGGAGGCACGATATGAATGGAAGCGGACGAGAATCGGGGAACAAACGAAACATGAAAGGAGTGCATCGAATGAAACGTGTGGCGTTGCTCTTATTCACGCTGGCCGCCCTGGGGATGCTGGTAGTCCCGGCCGGGGCGGAGCCGTATTGGATCACGTATGAGGGTAATGATCTGCCCGAAAACGAAGGATGGAACCGTTACTGGGGCAACGCCGACGGCGAGTACCAGGGCGGAGGCGCGATCCGGACAATCGAGGACGGCGTGCTCACCATGGATTCCCTCTACGACCCCTGGGTCTGGGATTGGGCCTACATCGAGCGTCCCGGCCAGATGGATCCCGAACTCGGCGAAACGCTGAATGGCGACTGCTGGTGGAAGAAGTAGACGGATCGGTCGATCCAGGGGTGAGCCTAGCCTCTGATGAAAGATGGCGGGCGGGATTCGCCTTTCACGAAGATCACATCTGGTGCTTTTTCGAAGACGACGTCACGATTCCAATCACCCCCGGCGTCTTTCACGAGTACCGATTTACCTCCTCTGACATGCGCACCTACGAGTTGTATATCGATGGTGAACTCGCGCGCGAGGGCACGTTTTGGCAATTAGCTTCGGCGTCAGAGGTCGTCTGGGGTGACCTTGGAAGGCCCCTGGCCAGCCGCGCGCAGTGGGACTACTTCCGCATCGGCGTGGTTCCCGAACCGAGGACAATATCTCTCATTCTTGTCGCGATGGCCAAGTGCCATCGCAAAGCGAGATCACACTAACTGTTTCACTCACCATGAAGGAGTACGAGTCATGTTGCGATACATTGCACTGCTTGCATTACTGGTCGGTATCACCAACACCGCATCCGCTGACATCGTCAAATGGGGCGGGTCCGGCACGGGATACACGATCTTCCAAAGGACCGTGACCATCTGGGCCGCGGGAGAATACAAGTTCTACTCGGAGACCGACGGCGAGGACGACGATATCGACTGGATCGTGGTCACAGACGACTTCAGCGGCACCGTGACGCTCCACATTGTGCATTCGGATGACAGCGAGGGCGCGGCGAACGTCGGCTACATCGATCTCACCGAAACGAACGTCACCGGCAATCTGGCGTGGGGACACGCCAGCTCTGCCTGAGCTCGTTTTTCGCTTGCGCTTTGGGTGGGTGGCCCGTAACTTCAGCGGCGGACCACCCATGTAGCCGCGTCGGGTACCTGCACGGCGGAATCGGCGCCGGCCATGAAATCGCTGTCCGGCGAGTTTTACGTGAAGGGGGAATAGTCGCGCCGTGACGGATGCCCATAGCCAAACACGTTCACGATGGTGGATACGCGGGAATTGCCACTCAGCCGCTCCTGTTCAACCACGCAAAGTGCCCGACCAGATAAAAATGGTCGTTACCGCATTGTACGCAAGGAGTTATGGTAGCGCGGCACCCAAAACCCATTGACCTCGGGGCACCTCTCGACTAAACTTAGCATATAGTGAAGTTCCGTGTCACCGGTCTAGTTAGCAGGCGCGGGCTTCCGGAGGGAGCGCTCGAGACGGATGAGGGGAGTCAGAAGGGTTTGCGCTCGCGCGGTTATCCGGCGCGACGACAAATCAGAATGACACATTCCGTTCGTTACCGTTCGTGCTCGGGGAAGGCGTTCCATCTCGCCGACTTGCATTAGTATGGGACTACGTTAAGACCATTTGGAGTCTATCTTCGCTTCGTGGGAGCCATCAATGAATTCACCAACAACCAATAACACACATGGGTCGCGTATGTACCTTTATCTCCTCCTGTCGCTCTCGGCGGCTATCTTGCTCGCCCCGACGGCGGCGCTCGCTCATGACAACCCAATCCTGATCGACCCGAGCGGCTTCTCGCAAGACCCGCCACGCAACCTCGTTTACATCATCCCCGGCAAGCCCGAGATCAGCACACTCTATTTCGACGGCAGCCAAATCGAGATCCAGACCGAACAGCGCTGGACCTTCATGCACGGGTCCGACCTCACCGGCCTCACCATCGAAGACCTCAAGTGGTACGCCGAAAACCACCTCGCCGCCTTCGAAAACGGACCCGCCGTCATCGTCGATAGCGGCGGGCGCGACGGCGGCATCAACATCGTCTACAACTGCGACGAGACCGTGCCGTCCGGAGCTCTCAGCGCCCTGGCGATGACCGAAACATACCTCGAAGGCCTCTTCAGCGACAACATCACCGTCACCCTGTCCTGCCGCTTCGAGAACATGGGCTCGGGCGTCCTCGGCAGCACCGGCTCTTCCTTAGTCAGCAATGTCACCTACATCAACTCCCGCAACGGGTTGCAGAGCGGAATGGACGGCGATGACGTCATCCAAAGCTGGCTGCCCAGCGGAAACACCGTACCAGTCCGTTACAACGGCAGTTCCTCCGCCGTCACCAACGAAAACCGCATCACCTGGACCCGAGCAAATTACAACGCCACCGTCGGAACCGCCTCCGGAACCTCCGCCTCAATCACGTACAACACCCAGGTCTCCTGGGATTACGACCCCTCCGACGGCGTCGGCTGGACCAGGTTTTCATTTGTCGACGTGGCCTGCCACGAAACCGGCCATGCCCTCGGATTCATCTCGGCCGCCGATGACGCCGGCGAAAGCATGGACGCCCTGGACCTCTATCGCTTCTGCCGCCTGGACGGCGATTACGACTACAACCCGGACACCTACGAGGAATTCCAGACCACGCCCCGTATCGTCGATTTCAACAACCCGAACGACCAGCAGAACTCCGACCTGATCGCCAACACCTACCGCATGGCGGACGGAGACCCCTACCAGGCCAGCCACTTCCGCCAGATAAACGACTACGGCTGCATGTGCCCGGCCATCGGCTATGGCGAGACGCGCTACCCCAGTTACTACACCTCAGCCGACAAAAACATGTTCGACGCCCTCGGCTACGAGTATCCACCCTGCGATACCCCCGAGTTCACAACCCAGCCGGAACCCAGCCAGACGATCTGCGAAGGCGACAACTTCTCGCTAACCGTCGAAGTGGACATCCCCGCCCCCACGTATCAGTGGCGTAAGGTCGCAACCAGCCTCGTCGACGACGGCGAACACATTTTCGGCGCCAACACCAACACGCTCTTGGTCGTCGGCGCGACCGAGGACGACGCCAGCAGCAACTATAACTGCCTCGTCATCAACCCCGCCGACGGCTGCCCGGGTTATTCCGACCCCGCCGAAATCATCGTCGACACGAACGTCCCGGTTATCATTATTCAACCCCAGGACCAGACCGTCGACGAAGGCGATCCCGTTACTTTCTTCATCCTTTTGGAAGATGCGCTCGGCATGACCTACCAGTGGCGTAAAAACGGCAACCCGCTCTCCGACGACGGCCGCATCTCCGGGACTACCACAAACGTCGTGACGATCGACCCGACCCAGTCCGGCGACGCCGGCGAATACGATTGCGTCATTACCTACGAATTGGGTGCCCAGTGCTCGACAACTTCAGACGCCGCCACCCTCACCATCAGCGGCGGCCACGATTGCCCCAACCCCGGCGCCTCCGGTAACTACTGCACCGCCGACATCGACGGCAGCGGCGACTGCATCGTCGACCTCGCCGACCTGGCCCTGCTCCTGTCAAACTACGGTATGTCGACCGGCGCCACGCACGAGGACGGCGATATCGACCCGCCCGAAGGCGACGGCGACGTCGACCTCGGCGACCTCGCCGCCCTGCTCAGTCAGTACGGCGATGACTGCAACTAACCACAAGCATCCGGCAGCGTTACCCGAATACCGAACGCTGCCGCAAAATCGGGATAACACACAAACGCCGCGAAGCCAACGCTCCGCGGCGTTTTTCCATGCCCGTCCACGATCAGCCGGCCTATTGGTCTTTAACGGAGGCGGCCCGTTCTTTTTGGATCTGCTCGATCTCCTGCCGCATGTTTTGCACCGCCGACCGCACGTTGTTGACGAACTTGTCCACCTGCGCTTCCGCTCGGTCGCGTGGACCGTGCAGGTCTTCGAGCAAACAGTCCAACTCGATCATCAGGTCCGCCAACCACTCGTTGTCATGCGAGCGAACTTCTTCCACCGCCTTGAGATACTCCTGCTCCGCTCGACGGAGTACGGCCTCGTCGACGGAGCCCTTCTGCGTAAGCTTGTGATAGCGGTGAATGATCGCCCCCAGCCGTTTGACCTCGGCCCCGACCACCTGCTCGCGGGCAACCAGATTACGCGCCGCCTCGTGACGCTCCTGCTTCTCACTGCTTTGCAGAATCATCTGACGAAGCTCTTTGAGGCGTTCCTCGGGCAGAATCGCCGGCAACAGCGTGTGGATCGCCGAGAGCCGCCGCAACACCCAGGCGGCGGTCTTCTGGTCGCCGCTCCCGACCGCCTCCGACGCCTGCCGCACCAACTCGGTCAACTGCCCGCGAAACATATCCCGCTTTTCGGCCAGCCGCTTGACCTGATCCTCACACCGCTCGACGACCTCCAACTCGACATGGCCGGGATAACGCTTGCGTAGATCTCGGATCCGCACGAGCACTTCCCCGGCACCCGCTTCGTTGTAGTGCGTCAGGTGACCTTCCAACTCCAGCCGCAGCTTCGACAACGAACCCTGCACCCGCTCGCGCAGCGGCAACCTGAATTCCGGCACCTCCATGACCCCCGAACGGGAGTCGCTTTTCTCTTCGTCGGGTGCCCCCGGCACGTGCGCCCGCGCGCGAATCTCCGCCTCTCGCTCAGAGATAAATGCCCGCAGCATCGCGTGCAAGACTGGATCGGCGTGCACCTCCGGGTGTCCCAACGCCCGCGCCGCCGCGTAAGACAACGACTCCAGGTCGCGTAACTCGCGCATGATTTCGGAGCTGCGCTGTTGGAAAATCGCCTCCCGCCGCTTCGCGTCCGAGCGGGCCCCCTCTCCCGGAACGCCGAACACCGCCAACCGCACCAACTCACGTCGCCCGCCGCGCAGATCGCGCGGACAGTCCGTCAAGTCGAGCACATCGAACGGAACCCGAGCCCCCGGCTCCAGCCACCCCAGGCATTCCAGTCGCCCGACCAGCCAATCACCGATCTCACGCGGCAACGCCGCCGCCACAATCTCGGCCACCTCCCGCGGCAGCAACTCGCCCCGCGTATTCAGTCGTTGCAAAATTGCTTCCGCCGCCCGCTCGACCAAATGCGGCCAATCGGTCGAGCCTTCGGGACAGGGTTTGTTTTTCTTCAAATCCTGGCTCGTCGACATAAAAGCGTGTCCAAAATATGACTCTCGATAAGCGCGTTTATGATACCACACACCCCACACCGCGCGTAGCCGCCGGGATACCAATCGTTGCCTGGGGTGTGACCATCTTTGGTGGCGACCGGGGTGGCACGGTCTGGCGTCGCGTTGGGTGGCTCGTGACAGGCGGAAAACGTCACCGCGACGACAGGCCGTGGCTACTCGGCCGCGACGTTACGCCCCGGTTGCAAACCACGGCCTGTCCTCGCCGGGGCGGGCTTTCCACGGACACGGACTGGTTCGGGCGAGGCCAGACCGTGCCACCCCGAATAGCGTGTGTGTCGGCACAGCTCACGCCATTCCAAAGACTTCGCGCTGCCACAGTTGATCCGATGGATCATCGTTGATTGGGCGGCCCACCTCTTTAGAGGTGGGGGACACGAATAGGGCTTCGATTCGTGTCCCCCGCGGCTAAAGCCATGGGCCACCCACCCATCAATTGATGTGTGGCGGAGCACTAGCCGGAATCCGATTCGGGGGCAGATTCCTCGGCGCTGCGCTGCTCGGAATGACAGCGTGCCCACGCAAATGACGCTTACCCCTCGCCTGCTACCAGTTGTACACGGCAGTCGCCTCTCCGTTGCTTGCCGGCTGTATTGTCCGCCCGTTCACGCGCGCGGGCCGGACCGCCTCGCCGGACAGGTGCAGCGTCAGCCGACCCGTGGTTCTCGCACTGATTTCAATCGGTTCCCCCGCCGCCGATCCTAACGGAAGACGTACGATCGCGCGGGTGGTGCACTCCAACAGCGGCCGTCCGTCGCGTACTACCTCAACCCCCTCGTGCAACCTCACTCCATAAAGTCCGCCACCCACGCGCACGTTCCGCACATCGGCGTCGGGAAACGCCACCGAGCCCAGCCGCAGGTGCCCGCTCGGCTCCACGTCGATCAGTTCCTCTAGCGCCACCAGCACCAGCAAACCGCCCCAGTGATACAGCCGGGCGGCGTTCCAGACGTCCCCGCCCCGGCCCGTGTCGGCGTTGTAATTCTCATAGACGCCCCCGTCCTCACGCCAATTGCGCATGAACATGTCCAGTCCCTTGCGAGCCAACTCCGCCGCCTCGTCGTCGAAGCGGTACCGCCGCAACCCCTCGGCCACCAGAAAATTGAACGGTCCCCAGATGCGACCGCGCCAGTAATCATTGTCCGGATATGCGGGGTCATTGCGCGCAATGGATGGAATCACGTACTCTCCCCAGAATTCCCGCTGATTGAGCAGGTGTTCGCGTACCATCCGCTCGGCGCGGTCGCGCGGAGCAACCCCGGCGGTCAGCGGAAGGAACGACGTCGGCGCCCAGCGGTTCGACAACCGGCCGTCCCAATGCCGGTTGCAGTAAATGCCGTGCTCGTCGTCCCACAGCAGTTCGTTGATCCGCTGCTTGATCGTTGCATATTCCTTGCGGTACCGCGCCGCGTCCCGTTTCTTCCCCAGACACTCGGCCATAGCCGCCAACGACTCGGCATCCATCGCGTAGTAGCAGTTCAACCCAACGTCATCGAGCTCGTGCGTGTTCGTTCGCTCGTTGAACGCGACCTCGTCATACATCGGCGAATTGTCCAGCCCGGATTCCCACTTCGCGGCTTGCGCGCTGTGCCGGATGTTGACCTCATCCGTGCAAAGCTGGGGATATTCGTAGTACGGCTGGGCGTTCGAGCCCCACTCCAGCAGCCCGTTGCCGTTTCCGTCGCGATGTCTCATCCAGAACCCATGCCAAACCTTGAGCTGTCGGTACACCTTTGCGAGCCAATTCCGGTCGGGGTTGGCCACCTGCGTCTTCCAGATGAGATATGCTCCGATCGGCGGCATCGAGCGATCGAGCGACGCCGCCCCGTGAGCACAATGGTAATTCGGCACGAAACCGATCCGGTCGATCGCGGCGTTGACGGTCTCGAAATTGAGTCGGGCGAGTTCGGGTGATTCGTACGTGACCAACGCGCCGAGTAGATACGTGTCCCAGCAAAACACGACCGGACCACCCCAGTCATAACACCAGTCACGACTGACCGGGGAGGACACCAGTCGGCCGCGCGTGTCGTAGAGCGTATTCCAGGCAACAGCCTGGATCATCGCCCGCGGCGCGTCGGCCAACGCCCCTTCACCAATCATCTCCGCACCCGACAACTGTAGCGCCCGGTCTCCGTGCCGGACATCCCGTAGCGTCCGCCCCCCGTGGCGGACGTCGTCCGGCGAAGCCGGGCGCTTTGTCACAGACACCCGCGCGACAGCCGCTTCCCCCGGCGATCCAACCGCATAAGGCTCGTTGATGTTCAGAAAATAATCACTCGGCCAAGCGGCGCCCTCGAACTCGACCGGGCACCCGGCAAACGTGCCCTGCGTCGCCGATCCGATCGTCGGCGGCGTATCGGTCGGCGAAACGAAGACAAAGACCACGCGCTGCCGCGCATCGGCCAGCGGCGTGACCTTCAATTCAAGTGTTCCATCGTAGTCGTACGCCTCCGCGCGATAGGGCGTCTCGCCGACCTTGAATTCGAGCACCGCGGGCAGACCCAGCGGCGCGTGCGGCCCGAGCCGCGTCACATCGGTCCAGCGGAACGTATCGCACACTTTGCCGGGCTTGCGAACGCCCGGCGGCGCCGGAACGCTCTCATCCCAGATCGCGAACAGCAGCGTAATCTTCGTCCGGCCGTTTTGCAGATAGACCAGCCGATTAAAACCGCGAAAGTCCCAAGTGTTCCAGCCGGTGGGCTTATGTATCGTCATTACCGCCTCGGTGTGGCACGCCCACGCTTGTCGTGTGCATGATTCCTCGCAGCAGCAGGCTATGGGCTACCCGTCTTAATCCTCTACGATCTCCGGAATCCGCTTGATCCGCGGGTCGGTGAAGACGTCCGACTCATCGCGGCTGGTGCTTGAGAACTCCGAGACAACCGCACCCTCATCCCCGGCCTGGAACCAGTGCAGCGTGTTCGGCGGGATGGTGTACTGCTCGCCGGGGTTCAGCTCGATCTCGCGGAAGACCGTGTAGTACTTCTCGCTGCCCTCCGGGACGCGGGCCTGTGGCTCGGTCGCCAGCTCGCCTTCCGTATACAGCCGAACCTTGCCCCGGCGGCAGCGGAACGTCTCCATCTTGCCGGGCTCGCCGGCGATCGGCGGATGACGATGCTCCGGGCAGGTCTGCCGCGGAAACAGGACCAGCTCTTTCGCACAGTAGCGATCCGTATTTACGTAAACGACCAGTTCCAGTCCCGTCCGCTCCAGCTCACCCAGACCCAACTCGGCGATCTCAATGTCCTCAACCTCCTTCGGCGTCAGGACGATCCCGGCCTGCCTGAGCATCTCCGCGGCTCGCTCCCGTGCCTTTTTGACCTCACTACGCTTGATCATCGTGTCCATCCTCCAAGTCACTCGGGTAGGATTCCCTGGGCGAGCGTCATTTGCGTGCGTACGCTGTCATTCTGAAAAACGCAGCGCCGAGGAATCTGTCCCCGAATCGGATTCCCTTATATACACGCGATACAATAGCATATGCTCGCCGATAAGATAAAATGAGCAACAGCGGCAAAGAACAAATACCCGACAGCCGATAGCTGAAGGCTGATAGCTTGCTTATGACATCCCGTCAACGCGTCGCCCGCACACTCGCCCGCCAGCAGCCCGACCGCGTCCCGATCTACGATAAGTTCTGGTTCGAGACGGAGCGGACCTGGCGCGAGCAGCTCGGCTGCCCATTCGTCTTCCACGCCGAGCGTTCCAAATTCGACTGGGGCGCAACCGCGCCCGAAACCCAGCCCACCACGCTCTGGGAAATCTTCGATATGGACATCACCGAGGTCGCCTGGCCCGACTACCGCCTGCGCCTGGTCGAACCCGAAATCCTCGAGGAAACCGACGAATCCATCCTCCAACGCGACGGCAACGACGCTGTCCTGCGCTGGTGGAAAAGCAAGATGGGCACACCGGAACACGTCAGCTACGGCATCGACACGCCGGAGAAGTGGGCAAGGGTCAAACCGCTGCTTACAGCCACGCGCGAGCGCATTCGCTTCGGCGAATTTTGGCCGCTCTATCGGCGTGCCCGCCAAGCCGACCGGTATATCTGCTTCTGCACGGTCGAGCCGTTCGAGATGATCAAGGACGTGCTCGGTCATGAGATCATGCTCAAGGCGATGATCAGGCAACCCGAGTGGATCCACGACATCTTCAACACCTACACCAACGTCGAGATCCGGATGCTCGAAATCGCCGAAGCCGAGGGCATGACCTGCGACGGAGCGTTCGTCTACGGCGACATGGCCTACAACACCGGACCATTCATGAGCCCCCGGCACTTCCGCGAATTCCTCGTGCCCTACCACAGGCGGATGTTCGACGAATTCCACAAACGAGACATGCCGGTCATCTTCCATTCCGACGGCGACATTCGCTCGGTCATCGGCGACCTGATCGACGCCGGCGTCGACGCCATCAACCCGCTCGAAGCCAAGGCCAACATGGATCTGTGCAAACTCGCCCCGCAATACGGCGACCGGTTGGGCTTCGTCGGCGGCATCGACGTACGCGTGCTGATGACCAACGATCCCGAACAAATCCGGGCCGAAATACGCGCCAAACTCGCCGCCGCCATGCCCTATCATGGCTACATATACCATTCAGATCACTCGATTCCCCCCGGCGTGACGCTGGAATCGTATAGACTCTTGTTGGATGAAATACGCGAGCTGGGCCGGTATGAATAACGGTAGGAAATGTAGCGGCCGGCGCCCCTGCCGGCCAACTGACGACAAATAATTCCCGTTTCAACGGCCGGCGAGGCGCCGGCCGCTACATCCGACGAGAAATGTTATGACCCGCAAAGAAATCGTCGAACGAGCAATTACATTCAACAACCCCCCGCGGCTGCCGATGAAGTTCGACGTGGTCGGCGTCAACGACTGCTACGACGTCTGGACGCACGACCCCACCGGCTGGACCTGGAATTTCGAAGGCGAATCGACCGACGAATGGGGCTGCCTCTGGAAATGCACCGACGTCCAAAACACCGGCCAGGTCGTCGGCCACCCGCTACAGAACCTCGCCGCCCTGAAAGACTACACCTGGCCCGATCCCGACCACCCCCGGCGCTACCATGACTTCGAACAGCAACTCGCCGGCGCCGACGATCGCTTCGTCATGTTCTGTTTCGGCCAGGGCATCTTCGAACGCCTGCACATGCTCCGCGGCATGACCGAGACGATGATGGACTTCCACCGTCACCCCCGACAGACGCACGAGCTGATCGAGCGCATCCTCGACCACCACCTGCACGTGCTGCGCAACTGCGTCAAAATCGCGGGCAGCCACCGGCAGGAAGCCGGTGCCACCCGCCGCTTACACGCCGCCGCCATGGCCGACGACTGGGGCCTGCAAGACCGCGCGTTCATCAGCCTCAAGCTCTTCCGCGAGTTCTTCAAGCCGCGCTATCGGCGTTGGTTCGACGAAATCAAAGCCGCCGGCCTGCACCCCTGGATGCACTCCTGCGGCCGGATCAACGACATCCTCGAAGAGCTCATCGACTGCGGCCTCGAAGTCATCAACTCACAGCAGCCAGCGGTGGTCGGCATCGACGAATTCAGCGCGCGTTTCCGCGGCCGCGTCTGCTTCGAGTCGATCGTCGACACGCAAACCACGCTCCCGCGCGGCACATACGACGAGATCCGCGCCCAGGCCCACGCCCTGCTCGAAAAATGGGCTACGCCCCAGGGCGGCTTCATCGCCAGTGACTACAACGACGCCGAAGCCATCGGCGTCACCCTCGATCGCCGCCGCGTCATGTTCGAGGCCTTCGCCGAAAAGGGCGGCTACCCCAACTACCGACAAATCCTTGACCAAACCTCCGCCGGCCTGACCGGCCACTCCTGGGGGCGCGGCTAAATAGGTACGACGGTGCTGTTGAAAAAAAGCCGCGTTCCCTGACACACCCCGCCTCCGACCTCAGGTAGTATCTCCATTCAACAGATAGTGCTCCGCAACGCGCGGCAAGATGGACAACGCGAAGGGTGCCACGGGCGTCTCGCCAGTCCCGATGCCGGCGAGACGCCGACGCTACCTGTCGAATAACGTGTGACCATGACCTGTCGTGTATGCACTTGGTGGAAGGCTTATACGTTTGACAATTGCCTTCGTCGCCTGCTTTACAAGCCCGAGAAAGCCTTCACTCCGTACGTCAAGCCGGGCATGACGGTCGCGGACCTCGGCTGTGGCATGGGCTTCAACTCCATCGGCTTGGCCAAAACCGTCGGTGACGAAGGCCAAGTCATCGCCGTCGATCTCCAGCCGCAAATGCTTACCGTGCTGAAAAAACGCGCCAAACGCGCCGGTGTTGCCCAACGTATCCAAACGCGCCAATGCGAGCCGGATTCTATCGGCGTCAGCGAGACGATCGACTTCGCCCTCGCGTTCTGGGTCGTCCACGAAGTACCGGACACCCGTGCATTCCTCCAACAGGTACACTCCTGTCTCGCCGACGACGGCCGGTTCCTTGTCGCCGAACCCAGCTTCCACGTCTCTCCGGCGACGTTTGAAACGATGTTGAACATCGCCGCCGACGTCGGTCTCAAACTCGGTGACCAGCCGAGGATCCGCGGCAGCAGGACGGGCGTATTCGTCAAGGATCGGTAAAGCAGGCGCGGTCGGGGCCGATATGCGGTAAGGAGAGGCGCGAGATCGGGCACGTGTTTAACGTGCCTACACTGTGAACGGCCGATTGCTTAGCGGATCGCGAAGGTTTTTATTGCATGGGTGGCCCGTCGCTTCAGCGGCGGGGGACACGAATGGATAGTCGATTCGCGTCCCCCACGGCTAAAGCCATGGGCCACCCGATCCCTCGGACTCTTGGCCCCTCGGCCCCTCGGCCCCTTTAGACGCGGCCAAAGGCCGCGCAATGAGGAGTCGTATCTTTCACCCGTTGCCGAGTTTCTCCTTGAGATCGAGCAATTCCCGCACTTTCTGTTCGGGTAGGCGCTCGACGTTACCGAGTTGCCGGGCGAGCAGCAGGACGCGGCAGTAGTTGTCGAGGATCTCGGTGCGCCAGTAGGCCTGCTCGACCGTCTCGCCCCAACTAACCACCCCGTGATTGCTGAGCACGACGGTGTTGGCCCGGTCGATGAAGGGGCGGATAGTGTGGGCGAAGTCGGGCGAGCCGGGCGTTTCGTACTTGGCGCGCGGCACCACGCCGAGGAAGATCTCGACCTCGGGGAGGATGCCCGAGGGGATGTCCTCGCGCGCCACGGCGAAGGCGGTCGCGTGCGGCGGGTGGCAGTGGACGACGGCCTTGGCGGCGGGGCCGGCTTT
This sequence comes from Phycisphaerae bacterium, assembly GCA_030612705.1. GTDB lineage: Bacteria > Planctomycetota > Phycisphaerae > UBA1845 > Fen-1342 > JALSRY01. The sequence continues at coordinate 15,240 of JAUWNI010000042.1, forward strand.
GTAAATCTCCAGGTGCAGGAGGATTTCGCTGGTGAGTTTGCGCTTGCCGGATAGTTGCTCGCCGGTGAGGTCGACCGTGCACAGATCGTCGAGTTGCATAAAGCCCTTGCAGATCAGCGTGGGTGTACACAGCACAACCTCGTCGGAGAGCCGATAGGAAATGTTGCCGTCGTTGCCGGCGGCGAACTGCCGAGCGTAAATCCGCCGACCGATCTCGCAGATTTCCTCTCTGATTTTCGTTTCATGTGTCATGATGATCTTTCTCGTCGGAAATCGGCTGTGTCACCAAGGCGGCGAGGTCTTGGGAAACGGGAGTAGCCGTCGGACGACAGGTCGTCAGGCGTCGGCGCGCGCGTCGCGCGAGCAGTGTCGCGCCGACCGCCAAGGCGGCTTGGACGACCAGGCCGATCCAAATGGACATTCCCCCTTTTGGAGCAAGGATCAGCGTGCCGATCGGCGAAAGCCCGGTCAGATATCCGTGGCCGCTCCACCTCAACTCTCCCAACCCCTCGACGAAAAACCGGGCCATGCCGTCGAGCATCAGCGGGACGCCTTTGAGCACGAACAGCATGATCAGCAAGCCGACCACGGGCCGCCGAGTGAGGGCCTTAAGAACATACATCCACTGGAAATCATTCCAGAAGCTGAGTAGCAGGGCGGTGGCGATTGCCGTCCAAGCCGGCCAGTGCCGAAAGGCGCTGCGCGCCGCGTGGGGCAGTTGGCCGGGATCGATACCGCGCAGCATCAGATACAAACAGAGTACCGTCAGGGCCGCGAGCAGTGGTGGCACGAGTTGAAGGAGAATACACCGCCGCGCGGCCGCGCGGTCGCTGTGGAAACGGTTGACCGCGGCGGCGAAAAGCGGGAAGAAACCGATGAGTATGAAGGCGCCGGTGGAGGCGATCAATTGGGCGTAAGCGTACTCGCACCACTCCGAGAACAGCCAGTCATATTTGGGGGCAACGTGTATACCCGTTACCAGTGTGAAACCCCAGACCAAGAGCAGGATCAGACCGAGCCGAACACTGAACAGGGAGCGCTCGGGGGCGCGCAGTTGACCGCAGGCGGCCGCCAGCACGATTATGCTGAAGATGAGTTGCAGGAAAGCGGCGACGACGATGACGGACGCATCGCCGCCGATCTTCGCGGATGTAATCAGTCCGATGAGCACGCCGCCGCTCATTACGCCCAATAGTAGCGCAATCCCCGGGACGAAGGCGACTGCGACCCATCCGCCGAAGAAACCGATCACCGCGACGATGCCGACGACATTGGCCTTTCCGCGAGTGGCGAGGGAGCTGAGCAGGATCAGCGCTCCGATCATCAGCGACAGGATCAGCATGCAAACCTGTGCGAAATACCAGCCGGAGAGTGTCGCCCACAGCCCGATCGCGCCGCCCAGCCCGGGAGAAAGCGCGTACCTGGCGGCGAAGTAGCTGCCGAACACCAGGCTGACGGCATACATGAGCGCGGCCTGTACCGGGGCCCCCGTCAAGTAGCCGAGGATGACCTTGAGATTACTCATCGGGGAGAGCCGGTGCGATTCGATCATGCCGCTGTCGAAGTCGCGCTGCACGGCCCGGCGCACCGCCGACGGTGCAATCAACAGCAGAAACACGGCTTGGGCCGCCGTCATGATCGTCAGCCAGATCGCGTTGACCTGGGGGTGGTCTTGGGGATCAGTCACGTAGAAGCTGATCGAGGCGAAAGTGATGATGAGGGCGACGAACACCACCACGATTACGACGTTTGTCCGCGTGCTACCGCCGATGCGAAGATGCAGCCAGAAGAGCGGGTTCAGCGACATCGTCTAATCCACCTGCCGGATACCGGTGCGGAGGTACGCTTGTTCGAGGTCCGGGCCGACGGTGTGGAACTCGGCCACCGGCAAACCGGCGACAAGCAGCTTGCGGAGCAACTCGGCGGCCGCCCGCCGATCGCTGTCATATTCGAGCGTGATCAGGTCGGCGTCGAACTTGAGGTGGCTGACCGTTTCGTCGGCCTGGAGATCGCGCAAGCGTGCCGCCAGGTCGCCGACACGCTCGGCGAGCACGATGCGGTACTTCGCGCGATCGTGGCTTTCGGCGCCGGCGACCTCGCCGACCGTCCCGTATTTAAGCAGCCGACCGTGCCCCATGATCGCGATGTGCGTGCAGTATTCCGCCAGGTCCGCCAGTATGTGCGACGAGACGATAATCGCCTTGCCCTGATCGCGCAGGCTGGCCAGCAGCTTGCGAAACTCGACCCGCCCGGCCGGGTCGAGGCCGGCGGCGGGCTCGTCCAACAATATGACGTGCGGGTCGGGCAGCAGCGTGCGTGCGACGGCCAGGCGTTGTTTCATCCCACGCGAAAGCGTCGCGACCTTGGCCTGCTTCTTGTCCGTCAGCCAGAGGTTTTCGAGCCAGTAGTCGATCCGCTCCGACGCCAGGGGCTCGGCCAGGCCGTAACACTTGGCAATGAACCGCAGAAACTGCTCCACCGTCAGCGTGTCGTAAAGCGCCGGCGCGTCGGGCGTGAACCCGAGATGACGGTTCACGATTGTCGCACTCTTGAAAACGTCGTGCCCGAACAGCCAGACGCGGCCGATGGTGGCCGGCTGGAGGCCGGCGGCGGCACGTAGCGTGGTCGTCTTCCCGGCCCCGTTCGGACCAATCAAGCCCAATAGGTGCCCGGCGTGCAATTCGCACGACAGATCGTCGACGGCGACTAGTTGGCCGTACTGTACACGCAGGTTTTCAATGCTCAGCAGCGCTTCACTCATGGCTCGGCTTGTGTATCAGGTCGCGGACGGTTTCACAGACTGCTATCATCAGGGAAACCAAAGCGCGGCTCAAGGTGATCCGGTGTGATACTAGTGCTCTGTCACACCTCAATTGATGGATGGGTGGCCCATGGCTTCAGCCGTGGGGGACACGAATCGGCCGAACATTCGCGTCCCCCACCTCTAAAGAGATGGGCCACCCATTCAACGGTGATCCATCGGATCAATTGTGGCAGAGTACTAGCGGCGGAGATGTGACCATGCGAGATCAACAGTATCAATGGGGCCTGGGCGGCGGCGGATTGTGGCTTGTGCCGGTTTTGTCCGGCTTGGTGCTGATCGTCTTCGGCATACTGATTTTTATCGTGCCGAAGCTGTTGGAGCTGATCGTCGCCGCCGTGCTGATCTTCGCGGGCTGTTCGTTAATCGGCGTGGGGTGGCATTTGCGCGGGCGGGTAACATATCGGCGAATGGACGAGGACAAGCCCGGAACGGATCGGCTGGGGGATCTTTAAGCCGGGATAATATCCGCCCGCCGTTGAACCTTGCGACCTCATTCAATTCTTCCCCCGTTGTACGTCACTCGTGCCGCAGGGCGTCAATCGGGTGGATGATGGCGGCTTTGAAGGCGGGGATGATCCCGAAGAAGATGCCCACGCCGGCGCTGAAGCCCAGCGCGAGCGCGACCGACCAGATCGGCACGTTGATCTCGACCATGTTGGGGTGCATGGCGGCGATGTAGCAGATGGCGTAACCCAGGGCGATACCGATCCCGCCTCCGACCGTGCTCAGCACGACGGCCTCGGTTAAAAATTGCGAGAGGATGTCCCGCCGATGCGCGCCGACGCTTTTGCGCAGGCCGATCTCACGCGTGCGTTCGGTCACCGACACCAGCATGACATTCATGATCCCGATGCCGCCAACCAGCAGCGAGATGCTGACGATGCCGGCCAGCACGCTGGTCGCGATGACGCGCGTGGTGTGAAACTCCTTGAGTATCTCATCTTGCTTGAAGATCCCAAAATCGGGCGGGTCGCCTTTCTTGATCCCGTGCCGTTGCCGCAGGATGCGCACGAGCTGCCCCTCGGCGTCGGGGATCTTCTCCTCATTCATCGCCTCGACGTAGAACGCCAGATAGTTTCGGCGATAGGGATACATCTTCAGGGCACTGGTCCAGGGGATGACGATCATCTCGTCCTGGTTGTCGCCCATGAAGCTGCCCTTGGACTGGAGCAGGCCGATGACGCGAAACCGCTGGCTGTCGATGTGGACGAAGTCGCCGACCACCGACTCGTCGCACTCCAGCTTGCGCAGGACCTCGCGGCCGAGCACGCAGACCGGCCCGCCGGCGTCAACGTCAACCGCTCCGAAAAAACGCCCGGCGTCAACGTAGAAATTCCGGATCGGCTGGAAAAACTCGTTCGTGCCGCGAAGATCGATACCGATGAGCTGCTGGCGACCGTACTCGATCGTCGCGCGCGTGAAAATCACCGGCGATGTTCGGCGGACGGCCGTCGCATATCTGTCGACCGCCTGGATATCCTCGATGGTCATCTCCGCCGGTCGCAGGTACTCGCCCATCGGGCCGCGGACCCGCTCGGGATAGACGACCATCATGTTCGTGCCGAGCCCGCGCAGGAAACTGGTGACGTAGTTGCCGAAACCCTCCACCATCGAGACGACGCTGATGATCGACGTGACCGCGATGATGATGCCCAGCACGGTCAGCAGCGAGCGGATCTTGTTGGACCAGATCTGTACCAGGGCGGTGACAACGTTGCCGGCGAGCGAAGCAACCCGATCGGGGATGAACAACAGCGCATTGACCAGTGCTCGCAGGGCTTTCATGGTGTCGCCGCCTCACCGATCGCGTCCGTGCCGCCTTCATCGCGGCGGGGGTGGCCGTCGCCGTTGCCGGTGTCCAGGACAATCTGTCCGTCCTTGAGCCTGATGGTCCGCCCGCAACGCCGGGCGATTTCGTCCTCGTGGGTGACGACGATGATGGTTTGGCCCTCGGCCTGGAGGCTGTCGAGGATGTCCATGATCTCCTTGCCGGTGGTGCTGTCGAGATTGCCGGTGGGCTCGTCGGCGAGAATGATGTCGGGTTGTTGAGCCAGCGCGCGGGCGATGGCGACGCGCTGCTTCTGCCCGCCCGAAAGCTGGTTGGGCCGGTGGTGTGCCCGGTCGAGCAGGTTGACACGCTTGAGCGCCTCGAGGGCACGCTGGCGGCGATGACGCGTCCGCGTGTACGCCAGCGGCAATTCAACATTCTTCAGAGCGGTGGTCCGGCCGAGTAGCTCGAACGACTGGAAGATAAACCCGATCTGCCGACCGCGAATCCGCGCCAGCTTGGTCTGTGAAAGCCGCGAAACATCCTGGCCGCGGAGGCGATAGATGCCCGACGTCGGCACATCCAGGCAGCCGAGAATGTTCAGCATCGTGCTCTTGCCCGAGCCCGACGCACCCATGATCGCCGCGTATTCGTTCTCGTGAATCCTCAGCGAAGTGCCTCGCAACGCGTGTACTAGTTCCGTGCCGACGCGGTAGGTCTTGTACAGGTCGATCAGTTCGATGACTGGATCCGTGCCGACCGACGGAAGACGTCCGGTGCGGGGCTCGGACGCTACATCTCGCCCGGCACGGAAACCGGACGCTACATTGTTCGCGGCGTCCGTCATCAGTCGTGCTCCACGTCGTCCCGGGCTTCGTCGCCAGGTTGCGAGGTCTCGACGGCCGCGTCGCCTTGTTCGGCAGCTTCCTGCTCTTCGTCATCGCCTTCGGTCTCGGGCTTCTCCTCCAACTTCACCGGCGAGCCGTCCTTGAGCTGGTCCAGACTACGGTACGGGCCGATCACGACCGTGTCGGTCGGCGAGATGCCCTCGACGATCTGCACGCCGGACACATCGCTGATGCCCGTTTCCACCAGGTGCGGATAAGCCTTGCCGTCCTCGATGCAGAATACCAGACGGATGTATTCGGCCTGGTATTGCCTTTCCGCGACGTCGTGCTGTTCCTGCTTCTGATCATATTGCTCGATCAATTCCTTCGGCAGATCGCGGCGTTTGCGGTACACGACCGCCTGGACGGGGATGGTCAGCGCTTCTGCCTCATGGGCGACCTCGATCTCGACGTTGGCGGTCATGCCGGGCTTAACGCGCAGGTCATCACGCGAGACGAGCACAAGCGTTTCGAACGTAACGACGTCGCGGCCGAGCTGCTTGGTGCCCTTGGTCCCGACCCGTAAGACTTTGCCGGGAATGCTTCGGCGGGTGTCCGATTGCAGGTAGATGCGGGCGATTTGGCCGGGCAAGACGAGTGAGGCGTCGGCTTCATCAACCCGGCAGAGCACCTGCATCTTCGACAGGTCGCTGACGACCATGATCCGCGTGCCCGGATTGTTCATCGTCCCGGTGATGACAACTTCGCCCTGCTCGGCGAAGAGCTGCGAGACAATCCCGCTGAGCGGCGACCGGATGACCGTCTTCTCCAGATCCTCCCGGGCCGATTGCAGGGCCGCCTCGGCCGCGACGAGTTCCTGTTTGCACATCTCGGCGACGGCCCGAGCCCCGATCAGGATCGTGCGGTAATTGTCCATCTCGACTTCGGACGTCAGATCCGACTCGATGAACTCCATCTGACGGGCATAATCGCGCTCGGCCTTCGCCAGATCAGCCTCGGCCTGCGTGATCCGGGCCTTGAGTCGGGCGACGTTCGCCTCTGCTGACAACACGCGGGCGCGGTAGTCGGCATCGTCGAGACGACACAGCAACTCGCCCTCCTCCACCCGGTCGCCCTCTTCGACCGGCAATTCGAGAATCTTGGCGACGACCTCGGAACTGATGTCGACCTCGGCGCAAGCCTCGACCTCGCCCGGGGCTTGCACGGTGCGGATGATTTCGCGTTGCTCCGGGCTCGCGGTCTCGACCTGGATTTCCAACTCGCGGGCCACGTGCAGCAGGCTCTTGCCGTCCTCGGAGCGAGTAAGATCGTTGAGCATATAGAGCCCTCCCACAACGACCCCGAGGATCACAACGCCGATGACGGTTTTCATGTCCTACTCCCGAAACGGCCGGAACGTTCTCGCTTTACCACTCTCTCACCTTCTCGCATTTTCACAGCGTTGATTGCGCCTCTATCCATTCGGCCCGCCGACGTTCACCACACTCGCAATCGCCAGCCCCGTCCGTCCCCCGACGGCGACCAGCCAGCACAGCGTGCAGATCAGCCACGCCCGCCACCCGCGCAATTGGGCCGTCACGGAAAGCCCCACTACTACCACAACCCAGAACCAGACGCGAAACGGGTCAACCGCGCTCAGCAACCCCGAAACGGCCGCCACCTGCACCGGTTCCGCTTGCTCGAGATCCACGAGGTAGCGAGTCAACGGCGTTAGCGACGTGTAAATCTCCAGCGTCCCGTGACACAGCATCAGTACCAGCGTCATCAGCAAGCGCAGCGCGTCGATGAAGCCGGCGTAAACGCAGATCGTCAGCAGCGTGTGCCATTCCGGCTTTCGCCCGGTCAGTGCCACCACGCCGTACAGTACGGCCGCAACCAACAGAGCGGCGGCGAGGGCTTGGGTCGGCTCGGCGACGATCACCTGGATCCGCATCAAGAGTTTCTCGAACGTCCCCTTCTTGTGTTCCTTTTCGTAGAGTTCACGCAGGGCGGAACGTTCCACCACGTCCCGCTGCGTTTCGTCGATCTGGGCGATGCGCTCCTGAACCCGGCGGCCAACTTCCCGATCGATCAGCTCGGTCTGTACCTCGGCGTAGCCGATCAGCGTCACAAGCGTCAGCAGAATAAGCAGCGGCCAGCCCCACGCCGCCACGTCCTCCACTCGCGAAAACAGACGGCGCGGTGCCAGCAGCACCAGCGGAATGTCCCGGACGCCGACGGTTCGGCGTGTGGCGACGTCCAGCATTTCGGACAAGGTAGCACCCTTTTGTTGGTCGTGTCCGGCAACGGCGGCCATGCCGGCGCGTGTTCACATCCATAGAGCTACCGGACGCGTTAGCGCGCCGCAATTATAACTCCGGACGCGGTTTACAATGCTGTATTCGCGTCGGCGGGGGCGTTATTCCACGGTCGCCGACAAAACCCGATCAAGCCGAAGACCGTGATTTACTATCTGCCGCCTGGTCCGGGACTATCGCTTGCCGCGCAAGCTCTCAAAGCCATGACGCTTTCCAGATGTATTTCATGTCGAATTCGGCGTGGTCGCTCGGCGTGCGATCGTGAGAAACGATCGGCTGGAGATAGCATCCCGCCTCAAAAGTCGGCGGCGCCCATAGACTGTAGCGGACGACCCCCGTGTCGGCCGTAGAGTACGGGAAAACAGCCGCTCACGGGATCGGCCGACACGGGGGTCGGCCGCTACACGACTTTAGCGGCGGCCTGATAGCCGGTAGTTGCGGAATAAGGCTGACATGCACGAGCCCGGCGCACGATATGGCGCCAACAACCCGCCTTCTACGGGCTATCGGCACCGGGTGCCACGGACAAGCGGCAGTTTGCTTGTCCGTGCTTCCAGCGATGCTTGGTACTGCTCAAGAGCAGTGGCACACCAGCCCATCAATCGATGCCAAACAGAGCACTACACGACTTTTGCGGCGGCCTGATAGCCGGTAGTTGCGGAATAAGGCTGACATGCACGAGCCCGGCGCACGATATGGCGCCAACAACCCGCTTTCTACGGGCTATTGGCGCCATACGCGCAGATTCCCACTCTCGACATCTCTACGGGCAACACGTTGCGAGCAAACACAACCGCACGGTTGCGGCAGCCCGCATTCGGTTTATCGATGTCGAAACGACCCGGACAATTTCAGTCTAGAGGTGCCAGGGCCAATTCCAGATAGCGACCATTCCGATGATGCCCCAGACGCTCCACAGGTTGCCCCAGAACCAACTCCAAATGCCTTCCATGTGTGTACCCCTTTCGGTTACATTGTTTTCAATACCGCGAAACCAAATACCCAATATGCCCATAGCCTAGAGCCTGCCAGATGACCTGTCAACCACTTGGCTGGCACTCGTGCAAAGTGTGTGCGACTATTTTTCGTGGCGTTCGCTAGTGCTCCGTCACGCCTTGTCTTCCGGGTCGTAGCATCGGCCGCGCGCGGCCGACGTGGGCCGTCAGGAGACGTTCGACTATCTACGTCGGACGCTGGGGGTCAACGCTACCCGCAAATCGAGGCGTGACGTAGCACTACCTTCCCGCGGGGCTCCGCATCCAACCGCAAAACCGTTCCGCGGGCTGACGCCCGTGGCTATTCTCAAACGCCCCTTCCGGGGCTGAAACTGCTCCGTGCTCGTGTCTGCGTACACGTCGTGTTGATAGAACGCCGACATGAACACGGGGATAACTAAGCCACGCAAGCGCCGACGGGCCTGGAACGAACCCGGTCATGCTCATGAACTCACGTTCTCATGTTTTCGCGGATTGACGTTGCTCAGCAAGGGCCGTACCCGGAGATGGATGACGTTCCACACCCGCCTTCGTTGACGGAGACCGGCCGCCGACCTCGGAGATGACTCCAGGCACGGACAAACATGCCGCCGTTTGTCCGTGGCACCCTTGTCCTGACCACCCGCCGCTCGGACGCGGCCGGCAATGTAAAAGGCTACGGGCATTTACCTCCAAAGCGGAAAGAGTAGTCGGTTATCGTTGACTTTCCCGGCGCCGATAACCTAGGATTTAATGAGACGCATCGTACTGCACATCTCGGCAGCCAGAGTGGAGAGGACCTCAAGTGAAGCGAATAAGCTCCATCATCGTTGCGATCCTAGCAGCGACCGCCAGCACATCGGCCGATGACATTCCGAGCTTTCAGACCCTTGGTGTTCTATCGGGATACGAGGTGAGCAGCGCGCGGGCCGCGACGCCGGATACCGCTTTTATCGCCGGTGCATGCTATCGCTACGTGCCCTGGGAAAACGAGGCTTGCCGCTGGACGGCGGAAGGAACTGTCGAGGGCTTGGGTGACCTGCCCGGAGGGGGGATTCATAGCTACGCGCGCGCTATTTCCGACGATGGTAGCGTTATCGTCGGCTCTGGCACGCATGCGACAAGCCGCTATCATGCCTTTCGCTGGACCGAAGCCGAGGGAATGGTTGATCTGGGGGATTTTCCGGGGGGGATCGACAACAGCAAGGCCAACGATGTGTCGGCCGACGGGCGCATCGTTGTGGGATACGGGGCGGTTGAAGGGGTAAACGAGGCATTCCGCTGGACACCGGAAGATGGCATGGTCGGCCTGGGTTTCATGGAGGGCTGTAGAATGAGTTCAGCCCAAGCGATCACGCCGGACGGTACTGTAATCGTAGGTTCGTGCTCCGGCGTTTTTGGTCGCGAGGCATTCCGCTGGACAGAAGAGCAGGGTTTTGTTGGACTCGGGGATCTGCCAGGCGGTTGGTACGAAAGCATAGCGAACAACATTTCCGCCGATGGCAGCACGGTTGTCGGCTCGACCTCTACCGATAAAGGGACGGAAGCTTTTCGTTGGACACAGGAAAGTGGCATGATTTCCCTCGGCGACTTATCCGGCGGAGAAGTGTACAACAGAGCCTTCAGTGTGACGGCGGACGGCTCGATCATTGTCGGCGGCACTGTTACGGACTTGGGAGAGGAACCCTTTATCTGGGACGCGGACCACGGCATGCGCCTGCTCCTGGATGTTTTTCAAGACGAATATGGATTTGATCTGTCCGACTGGCGGCTTACGGGAGCCACAATTTCCGACGACGGCCAAACGATAGTCGGCTCCGCAGTCAATCCCCAAGGGGACCGCGAGGCGTACATCGCCCGTATACCCGAGCCGCAAACACTTTTCCTGTCCATGGTCGCTGTTCTGGCGCTCGGAGCGCTGGAACGCGGCCGGCAATGTAAGAGGCTACGGGCATTTACCTCCAAAGCGGAAAGAGTAGTCGGTTATCGTTGACTTTCCCGGCGCCGATAACCTAGGATTTAATGAGACGCATCGTACTGAACATCTCGGCAGCCCCAGTGGAGAGGACCTCAAGTGAAGCGAATAAGCTCCATCATCGTTGTGATCCTAGCAGCGACCGGCAGCACATCGGCTGATGACATTCCGAGCTTCCAGCCGCTGGGGGTCCTGCCGGGCTATCTGTGGAGCGGCGCGAGCGACGTGACGCCTGACGGTTCGATCGTCATCGGGGCCAGTCGGCGCTACGATCCGTACGAGTACGAGGCGTGCCGCTGGACGTGGGACGGCCAGATAATCGGACTGGGCGATCTGCCCGGCGGGCCGGTTCAGAGCTCTGCGCGGGGCGTTTCCGCGGATGGGAACGTAATCGTCGGGTTCGGCACACACGCCACCAGCCGGCGCCACGCCTTCCGCTGGACGACGTCCGAAGGGATGGTTGACCTGGGCGACTTCCCGGGAGGAATCGACAACAGCGAGGCCTACGACGTGTCGTCCGACGGGTGTGTCGTGGTGGGGTTTGGGACGCGTCAATACACCTTGGAGGGATTTCGTTGGACACTGGAAGAGGGTATGGTGGGGCTGGGGTTCATTCCGGGATACACTGGGAGCCAATGCAGCGCGATCACACCCGATGGATCGGTGATCGTCGGCATGAGCGCCAGCGAGTACGCCCAGGAAGCGTTCCGTTGGACCGCGGAAGAAGGCATGGTGGGCCTCGGTGACCTGCCCGGCGGTTGGTTCCATAGTATGGCCGCCAACGTCTCGGCGGACGGGAGGACGGTGGTTGGCACAAGCAACTCATCCCATGGTTGGGAAGCATTCCGGTGGATACCTGACGAGGGAATGGTCGGCCTCGGCGACTTCGCGGGTGGCGACTTCGACAGCATAGCCTCAAGCGCTACCGCAAACGGCTCCGTGATCGTCGGTGACAGCGCCACCGAATGGGGTGAGGAAGCCTTCATCTGGGATGCCGAACACGGGATGCGCAGACTTCTCGACGTGTTCGAAGACGAATACGGCTTGAATCTGGCTGGCTGGATACTTACCGGTGCGAACATTTCGGACGACGGCCGGACGATCGTCGGTGCCGGCGTGAACCCCCAAGGTAACCGCCAGGCGTTTCTCGCCCGAATACCAGAGCCGCAGACACTTGTCTTAACCATGGCCGGCGTGCTGGCGCTCGGAGCGCTGGAACGTCGTTATCGATAGACTGGCGCGCGCAATCAGCATTTAACACTGAACTGAGAACCCAGTGCGCCATCGTTGCATCCGCGCGTTTGGGCGCAGCGATGACTGTGGAGGAAATATCATGTCTGCACGAAGACAACTTCAACAGATCTCCTGTTGCGTACTGCTGGCTGGGACGACGCTCGTCAGCAGACCTGCGCTCGCGGCAGGGCCGACGGTCTCGGCCTGGCAAACGGCGGCGACCGACGGCGAACCGAATACACCGGTATTCGAGACCGACCTGGCGATCGGGGCGGATCGGGCCATCGCAGTCTTCATCTCGAACTACGAGGTATCGGGGAACAGACGAATCAGCTACTCCGAAGGAACGTACGATCCAGGCACTGACTTCTGGAGTTGGGACGAAACGCGCGAACAGTTCATCCGTCAACCTGCTCTGGTGCGGGATCTTTTCGATCCATCCGTAACATACGACCCAACGCTCAACAGATTCTTGGCGGTATGTGAAGGCTACTATGACGCGCCCGGTGAGGAAGACGACGAAAAGCGAATACTCTTTGCGACGTTCGACGCCACCCAACCGGAACTGGGATTCACCTATTGGGACAAGATTGCTGCCCGTCCGAGGTCCGGGACCTTTATGGACAAGCCCTGGTGTGTGCTCGGGCAGGAAGACGACGGAAATCGCGAATACTACGTCGTCTGGTGGGATCGGCCGGCGACGGAGCAGGATCGAGGCTACGCCTACGCCCGCTCGACCGACGGCGGAGGAAACTGGACCTGGGACGAGATCGAGGTCGACAACGAGCGAGTACTCGGCGGCTTCTGTGCCCAGCCGGTAACCGATCCCAATGATGTTGACGCGCCTCTTTACATCGCGTACCTCTCGGGCGGAGACATCTACTTTCTGAAAGGTGTTGACGACGGCGACGGGGTCTCGTTTTCGCACGTGACGATGCCGCTTTACATCCCAGGCGGCGGCCCCGCATCCGTCCCCCTGCGCATAGACCTCAACGTTGGAGACGCGTCCAGCTACGTTCCACCGGACGGCGTTCGCGCCAAAACGACGCCGCAGTTAGTGCTCGATCCGACGAATTCAAATCGGATGTATGTCGTCTATCACGACGCGGCGCAGAGCTTCGATCCGGAGAATCCGCCGGATGACGTGGATATCGATGTTTACATCACGAAACTATACACTTCCGGCGAGCACTGGCTCGCGTCGCCGCGCGTGCGCGTCAACGACGACAAGGTCGACCCGGAATACCCAAGAGATCAATATTTGCCGTCGGTGACGGTGGATCGCCTCGGGCGCATCCACGTGACGTTCTACGATGACCGCTCCCCGGATTACGAAGATCAGATTGACAGCACCGCGCTGCCGAAATTCGACTTCTATTACGCGATCAGCCGCAACCGCGGCGCGTCGTTTGACAACTACGAAATCCCGCCGACAGAGGGCGAGCTCCCCGCCTTGGATTACGAGCATTGGTGGGATGGTGCGCGCGAGTACACCGGGATCGCGTACTATTACGATGAGACTCGGGAGGGCATCCTGACCACGTTCACGGGCACCGACCCCGACGAGCCGCCGCCGGAGTTGCGTCAGAAGGCGGTGATCTACTCGAACCAGATCACCGATCTCCCGCCGCCGCTACCGTAGGTCGGCGGAAGCCATCACACCAGTGGCACAAGACTGTGGCCGGCGCTCTACGCCGGCGGGGGCGTCGGCTGCGGTTTTCTTCGCAACCTGGCGCGAGCGCCTTGTTATATCTCGCGGCGGCGGATGCCCAACCCGGATTCGTCGCCGAGCTCGATGATGCCGCCGGCTTGGGCGATGCCCTCGAACGGATCGTCGGCCAGCAGCAGGTGGCCGTCGAGGTCGTTGAAGTCGGCCAGTGTGGCAATGGTTAGCGGCGGGGCGATCGCCAGACTGCTCGACACGAAGCAGCCGAGCATAACCTGCATGCCCAGACCGCGGGCCAGCGCGATCATTCGCAACGCCTCGCGGATGCCGCCGCACTTGGTGAACTTGATGTTTACGCCGTCGACGCAGCCGCGCAGGCGGATGACGTCGGCCGGTCGTTCGCAGCTTTCGTCGGCAAAGATCGGTGCGATGCCGAGTCGGCACAGCTCGGCCATGTGTTGCCAATCCTCGGTTCGCAGCGGCTGCTCGATCATGGCGGGTCGGTAGGGGGCCAGGGCGGTGATCTTCTCGGCGGCTTCGTCCGGTTGCCAGGCCTGGTTGGCATCCAGCAGCAGCGGGCCGTCGAAGTGCTCGCGAATGTACCCGAGCGTATCGTGGTCGTGCTCGACGCCCACCTTGATCTTGAGTGCGTCATACCCATCGGCGAGGGCCTCCTTGACCTTGACGCGTATCTCGTCGGGGTCGGCGACGCCGATGGTGAAGGTCGTTTGCGTGCGGGCCCGATCGAGCCCCAGCAGCCGCCAGACCGGGATGTTCAAGCGTTTGCCGATCCAGTCATACAGGGCGCTGTCGACGGCGGCGACGGCGGCTCGTTGTGCGTCGTGATGCTCGATCAGCCGGGCGATGATCGATTCAATCGCGAACGGATCGTCGCCGAGCCGGCCGCGCATGGCGTCGAGGGCGGACTCGGATGCTTCGAGGGTTTGTCCGTAAAGAGCGGAGGGGACGACCTCGCCGAGGCCGATGAGCCCGTCGTGCTCGAGCTGAACGACGATGGTTTCTATTTCGTCGACGGCGACCTGCGAGGTGGCGAAGGTATAGCGAGGACGAAGCGTCTGTCGGTAGTGTGTTAGCTTCATGTGTATCTCCCTGTCATTCCGAAGGAGCGCGGCAACCGAGGAGTCTGTGCGGGATAGGCCTCGCGAGGCCGGATTCCCCGCGGAGCCTGTCCCAAGCGGAGTCGAAGGGCTCGGAATGACAGCATGCAGGAAGGTGGGTGGCCCGTCGCTTCAGCGGCGGGGGACACGAATGGACGATCGATTCGTGTCCCCCACGGCTAAAGCCATGGGCCACCCGACGAAGGGCTCCTAAGAAACTACGAAGGTACATGTTTAACGTTGCAGCCCCGTGAGGGGCGATAGTCAGTAGCCGGGGGCGCAAGCCCCCGGAAAACGTGGCACTCGGTGATAAGAGCCCCGGAGGGGCGACAGAGAGTTCCCGACACGCGCCGCGTCTCTGCCGCCCCTCCGGGGCTTTCGGCACAAAACGCTCCCTTACCCCAGGGCTCACGCCCTGGGCTACTATCTTTCGTCCCTCCGGGACTATCAGAA
>JAUWNI010000096.1 GCA_030612705.1 Phycisphaerae bacterium
ACCTTGTCGGCCGAAGCGCTCGACGCTTGGCCGTTGCTGCCGGGATAGCGGATCTCGGTGACCCAGCGGTTGTTGATGCCCTGGCCGTAGACGTACTGCGTGACTTGGTCCTCATTCGCATCGTTCGGATCGTAGCCGTACTCGCCCACGTCGCGGGCGATCAGCTTGGTGATGTCGGAGTTGCCGTCGTATTCGTATTCCGTGCGGCGATTGAGGTAGCCTCCCCCGGTGCCCTTGTCTTCGACCATCGCCGTCCGGCGACCTATGTCGTCGTATTCGTACTCGGTCTTGATATTGTCAGGATCGGCGACCGACTTCAACCGACCGTCATCGCCGTAGGTCCACGTGGTGGTCAACGACGTGTCACTCCGACCGGCGGGCGAGTTGGGGTCGTACGTCGGTGTCGAGGACGTTTCGCCTTGCATAGGGCCGGCCAAGCCACCCTTGGTTGAGCCGGAGCGGCTGGTTGTTGTCCGCCGATCCGCGTCGTCATACCAGTGCCGGGTAATGTCGGCGACGGCGTCGGTGCCCGGGTTGGATGGGTCGATCGTTGTATTTACGTTGGACTTCAATTCGTAGCGGGCGACGATTTGCGGCTGGCCATCGTACGGATACGGTTGACCGGCCGGGACCTGTCCGTTCCGGTAACTCAACTTCGTCAGTTCGACGATCTTGTTGTCGTTGCTGTAATCGAAGGCGCCGCTGCTATAGACCGTGTTTCCGAGGCTCGTGCAGACCTGGCGCTGAATCACGTTCCCCACCGGGCCGTACTTGGTGACCTGAATGCCCCCGCCGGGCGAATCGACCGCCACGACACGGCCGTTGCGATCGTAGTAGGTATCCGTGACCAGATCGGAGCCTTTGGCGCCCGTCGAGGCAGTGATCTCCCAGCGCTTGATCTGGTAGACCTGCCCGCGGTTGTTGTAGGAGGTCTCGGACAGTCTGAGTCGCCCACTGGTCTTGGTGGTCGGATCGTCGGACGTGCTCAGCGACGTAGCGTTCGTGAACGTGCCGACCGCGACGACACGGCCGAGATTGTCGTATTTCCACAGCGTCTTCGGTCCGGCCGGCGGACCGTTGAACAGGCGGCGGTTATACCAGTCGTACGTGAACGACGTGCTGTTCGAGCTGCTGTCGCCGTAGTAACGCTTGACCTGTGTGAGATTGCCCGGTCCGCCCTTGGAAGAGCCGCTGCCGGGTGTGGCCTGATCATAGTAATACTCGGCAGCTGTCTTCCAACTGGTCGGGCTGCCGCCGGACTCGGTCGCGGTGATCTCGGTCTTGGTGCGCTGCCCGGCGGCGTTGTACGTGGTCTTGGTGTAACCGTCCTCGGGATCCTCGACCTGCACCGTCGTGAGCACGTTGTTGGGGTCGCTGGCGTACGTGTACGTGGTTGTGTAGTAATTCGTCCCATCGCTGCCGTCCCCACTACTCGGGATGTCGTGGTAGACCTTGACCGTGGACTTCCGCAGGTTGCTGTCGTAGGCGGTCTTGGACCACGAGACCCAGGCCGACTGACCGAGCGTCTCGGTCCCGTCCGGCGGATCGGAGAAGCTGATGCCGTTCGGATCGACCGAGATGACCTCCTCCGTGCGGCCGTCATGGTCGGCCAGGACACGCCGCACCGGCAGCAGCGGCTCGGGGTTGTTGGGGTCTGAGTCGTCCCAGGCCGCGTACGTCCGCGTCTCGCCATCGAGGTAGGCCCGGTACGTGACCTTACCGCTGGCCTCTTCGTGGCGCCACAGACGCCCTTGGAGATCAAAGCGATGCTTGGCCTGCACCCGGTAGTAGTTGCCGCTCGTGCCGGTGGTCTGGAAGTCGTAGGCGAACGCCGCATTCGGGTCCTTCGGTGTCGCACCGGTCCAGTCGGCCCAGAGGTCGACGCTGCTCTCCTGTTCCGGACTGGTGATCCCGTTCGGATCGATGCTGCCTTCCGTCGTGCCGGTGTAGACGTCCTGGACCGTGTACGCCAGATTGCCGGTGAGCGCGTGATAACTGCGGTAGTTCACGACGCCCTCGGCGTCCTTGGTCCAACGGGCGCGGCCGTCGCCGTCGTAATACGTGTACTCCGTGGCGGCCACGTTCGGGCCGTTTTGCGCGGTCGTCACCGTCGGATGCGTGATCTTCACGACCGTCGCACGGGCCGTGTCTTCGGTCGTGTTCGAGTCGCCGTCGTCGTCGTCGCTATCGGCGTGGTAGACGTAGTCGTAATCGGTGGTCAGCCGACTGGCAGCGTTCGGATCGGTCGTCTCGTCCGGGTAGTCGTAGACCTTGTCCAGCAGATAAGTCGAGCGATACCCCCATCCCGAGGCGGCCTGCGTGTACTCGCGTTTCTGTAGGTACTTCGCGGCACTGGTCGCCTCGGAGTACTTGCGCACACGCGTGGTCGCCACACGCTTGGCGTTCGAATCGTACGTGTAGTCGTAGACCAAACCGTTATTGTCCGTTGTCAGCGTATGGTTCGTCACGTCGTAGTCGGTGAAGCAGGAGGGTGTGTAGTGGGCCGTGACCTGGCCGGTGTTCGCATCGCGAGCGCGTTTGGCAATCCAGACCGGATCACTGTTGCTATCGTCAGTCGTGAAGAGGACGTCAACGATCCATTCACCCCAATTGTTGACATCCACGTAGCGCGTCCAGCCGTTGTGCTCGATCTTGCAGCGGACCGCCCACTCGTTGCGGTTTGTGTTCGCGCGCGTGGTGTAGGTGTATGTATACGTTCCCGCATCGACGCCGGCCCCGCCACCGCAGCCGGCACAGCCCGCGGCGCTGGCGACGATGAGTTCGTCGGCCCGGCTGCTGCCGTCGTACTCAAACTGGTACGTGGCGTAGTCGTCGACGTTGGCGTCCGTGTCCGTGAGCGGGTCACCCAGCGCGTCGTTCGCCCGATCGTAGTGCTCGGGCTCCAGGATCATCTTGAGGTCGTGGTCGTCACCGTCACTGTCGGCGTCCTTGTAGTACCGGTAGTGCGTAGTCCTGGTGACACTGAACGTCGTGCCGGAATCGCTCGTCGACCGTGTCGAGACCACCACCTTAATCAGGTCGCCGGTGGTGCCGCAGCCGCTGTCGTACGTCGCGTGGCCGGTCTCCATGTACGTGAAGTCGATCTTGGCGATCATCTCGTCGTTGTCGTTGGTGGATGAGTCCTTCCAAGCCACGATCTGCGAGAGCTTCCCGTCGTTCACGCCGCCGGAGACGTAGCTGTACCGGAAGTAATGGCCTGAGGGATCGGTGATGTAGTCCAGCCGGTAGCTGTTGCCCGAATCGTAGAACAGCTCGAGCTTGTTGCCATAGAGGTCCTCGATGTAATACAGCTTGCCCCGCAGGGCACTGGTCGCATGCTCGAAGTCGTAAAAGACGAGTAGCATCCCGCGGGGGAACTCGACGCGGTATGAGTCGCTCGGGTCACCGGTGTGCTCGTGCGTCAAAACGCCCAACGTGCTGTCGCAGGCATCGAAACCGTAATTGCCATCGTTGGGGTCGGAATTCGGAAACGTGAACGTCTCGTAGGCGTCGGCGCGCCAAACCACGTCACTGTCGGGCGGGTCGTTCGGATCTGCCAGCGTCAGGTGCCTCAGGTGCTCGTGGAACCAGTTGTAGCCTTGAACAGTATCTCCTGGGCCTGAATTGCCTTGGTCGTAGCTCCGAGTGCAGCGCCACTGTACTTCCGCACCGCCCTTGGAATCTATCGTCACGTCTGTTTGTGGAAACGCGACTGATCCGTCGTCGTAGTCTATGAAGAGCGGTACGTCGGCTGTCCGGATCGGGCCACCGTCACCGCCCCCTGGAGGCGCCGGGGTACCGCCCAACGGGGGCTGTTGGGACTCCGGACACCAACAGTCTGGGGCGCAGCCACAGCAATTGGGCGGACACATGGCGCAGGCGGCGAACACCTCGGATCGATGCGCTGTGATGGTGCCTAGGATGACTCCGGCGATAATCAACACAGCGATCCTCTTCTCCCCTGTCAATGTGAACATGGCTCATCTCCTGTTCTGAGGGTTTGGGTTTTCGATCCGAGTCAACTGCTCACCGGCCCAGCTTCGCCAGGCCGGTTTGTCGTCTTGCGTAGCGATGGTTTGCAGCCAGGCGAGGGTCTCCTCCGTGCGTTTGTTCTGTCGCACGTGTACCCGCGCCAGGTGGCCGATGATTTCGATATCGTCCGGGGAGAAGCGCAACGCCGCGCGCAGGTGCTCCTCGGCCTCGCCGTAGCGCCCCACCAGCTCGTACAGGATGCCGAGATTCGCGCGTGGCTGGCCGGCCTTGGGCATCAGCCGGCAGGCATCGCGCAGTTCGCAGGCGGCTTCGTAGAAAGACGTGCCCTGTTGGAGGAGGGTAACCCCCAGGTTGCAGTGCCCCGGCCCGAAATAGAGGTCCGCTTCCACCGCCGAGCGAAACTTGCTGATCGCCTCGGCGCAGCACCCCTCACTGACCAGCGTCAGACCCTCCTCGTTGAGCCGTTCCGCAAGCGCACGGTCCCTCGGCGGGACGCTGATGCGTGGCCCCGAGGCCATGGGCACATCACAGCCCCATAGGCTAACGAGAAGGGCGACGCCGGACACTGACATATAGCGTCCGATCGCCATGTCCACTTCTCACCCAAATGTCGCAGAGCGGGGATCTTGCAATCTAGTGTCCTACGCTCCAACGTTTACTATAAGACGTGCATTCAGCAAAAGCAAGAAAAGTTTTCTAATTCCTCGTTTTAGCGGCATAATTCCTAACCCAGATTCACGCTGCTTCGTCTTGCGTGTGACAACACAACGAGTTATGAAACCGTTCATCGTGGGACGACGCGTCACGATCGCGCTTTTGCGGAATATGGTAAGAGTATTTCGGACCAATTAATACTTGCCTATCTCCTCAGGCGCGGCTATAGTAAGGGATGGAACGGTGCTTGGTTCGGCGGAAGGGCACATCTTCCCTCCTCAAGCAAACGAAGCTTTTATGTTCTCTAACGGCTTTGCGCAGGAGGTGCAGGATGGCTACTTTGCGACGAAACGCCGGTTGGCTGAGTGCCACCGGTCTGGTTCTCTTCACAGTGTGCGGGACCTGGTGGTTGGTCTCGTGGTACGCGCCGTTTGCTCTGGCGGCTGAAACATACACACCGCTCGACGGAGTCGATGCCGCGCTGATGGAAAGGCTGCGCCGCGAGACCGGGCTGGACGATGAGGTGCTCGCGTGCATTGATGTCAGCAGTGCCCAACTTGAGACGATGCTCGCATCGCTTCGGAGTTGGTATGAGACCAACAAAACCGAGTTGCTGGCGCAGCAGGCGGCGGTGGCGGACCAGGCCGCGGTGATCCGCGTCTTGCAATCCGCAAACCGCATTGGCGAGGACGTATTGTCCGATTTGGCCGCGGCCCGGCAGGAACTCACCCGGCGTCAGAACGCATACGCGACGCTGTTGGAAACCCCACATAATGACGCGTTGACGGGACTGTCGGACGACGAACTGGCGGTGGCCGAGCGCGTCTACCAGCGATTCGGCATTTCGATGCCCTTTCGCTTCCTCGAGTTGACCGATAACCAAGACCGGTCGGTAACAAGCGTGCGGACCCGCTATTTCAAGCGGCTCGCGATGGCGCGCGATGCTGATGAACGCAGTGCGGCCCGCACGGAGTATCTGCAGGATATTGAGGGAGCCATCGGGGCGGCCAACATACAGGAATTGAACGCCCTGAAGACTTACCTGGGCGACGCGTCCGAACGCGTTGTCGCGGCAGTGCAGACTGTACTGCCGGAGGAGTCAGAAGGCTAACTACAGTTTTCCACAGTCCGAGATAGAAAAAAACCCGCCGGCTGCAGCAGTAGAACACTGCAGGCCGACGGGCCAGCGTGTCCGGGCGAATGCCCGAACGACACTAGATTGCATATAGAGCAATAACACAACTTTGCTTCCGTTTCAAGTCGGGAGCGCGCATTCTCAGGAAATGGTGCCGTCATGATGCACCTGCTGATGTGGGGGGAGTTGTTGTTTTTGTGCGCCGGCTTGCCGGAGGGCGCGGAAGGCGGTCCCACTACGGCGCTGACTGTGGATGCGGCGTCGATTGACTTTGGCGAGATATCTCGTTTCGCCGTGCGGGAACGCACTCTGCTGGTAAATAATCACTCAGGCCGTCCGGTAACGCTGCGAGATTCGGATTCCGATTGCGTCTGTTTGCACAGCGAAATACCGCACCGGCGCCTCGAACCGAGCGAGTCAACTCCGTGGCACGTCGTCCTGAACGCTTGTGACTACACGGGCGAGGTCCGCCGCCACGTTTGGCTGAAGACGGATAGCCCCGCTGTTGGCCTCAAAGTCGCCGTGCGGTACCGCGTGGTGCCCGAGTTGTTTACCGAGCCGTTCATGGTCGGATTGGGATTTCTACCGGTCGAATCGGCGGATTCGGTGGAAGCGAGTGTCGACCTTCGAACGATCACGGAAGAGACGTTTCAACTGCTGGGGGCCTGGTCCAACGACCCGGCCGTGGAGGTGATAATCGAAGAGGAGTATGTCGCGCGCGATGATCCGGGCCGAGTACGCGTGCGGGTCTACCTGCCCGTACCGGAAGGACGCTATCAGTCTACAGTGTGGATTGCGACCGACTCGGTGGAAGTGCCGAAGCTGCGTATCCCGCTGGTGGGCGAATCGATAGCCGGCCTGCGCTGCGATCGCCGCGAGATCGTCTTCGAGGACGTCGTCCTCGGCGAGGCCCAGACACGAACGGTCACGTTTTCTCATGACGCCAGTATGCGTATCGGCGAGGTCCGCAAGTCGAACGAAACGCTAGACATAACCGAGATCAAGCGATCACCGGGGCGGGTCACTGCCACGCTGAAGACCCGCAAGCGACTCCAGCTCGGCGGTTTTCGCGGGTACCTCACAGTGAACGTGAACGACGGTCGCGCGCGCAAGGTCAAGCTCCCGTATCGCGGCAACGTACTCGAACGCGACCCAGCTGCTCTAACAAGCGGGAGCCACGAGACAAAGCGCAGGACCGAAGCCGCCAAGATCGCGATTGAGTCGCGTGAGGAGTGAACGGTTGTGGCGATTTACCTTGCCCTGCTGTTGATGTATCCGCAAGAAAGCGCTGCGGGAGAGCAGGTATACCT
This sequence comes from Phycisphaerae bacterium, assembly GCA_030612705.1. Lineage (GTDB taxonomy): Bacteria > Planctomycetota > Phycisphaerae > UBA1845 > Fen-1342 > JALSRY01. Next base: position 7,093 of record JAUWNI010000096.1, read on the forward strand.
GGACTTTCCCGAGAATGTGGAGCTCAAGATCGTCGTCGACTACGTGGCGGCCACGCTGAGTTTGAATGTCATCTACGACGAAACGCAGCTAAACAAGAGGGTCGCGCTGCGGGTTTCGGAACCGATATCGAAAGATTCGCTGCTGGGGTTGCTCCAGACGCTGTTGCGCAGCCGCGGCTTGGCCCTGGTGGAGGCGGAAGAGCCGGGGTGGCTGAGGATCATACCGGCCGAACGTGCCCAGGCTGAGGCGGGACCTCTACGGCATGCGTTGCCGGCGGACATCCAGGGAGCGGGCGTGTTGACCTACGTGCTGCCGGTGCGGCACGTGGATCTCGAGCGGATCAAGGCGGCGGTGACGCCGTACCTGTCGAAGCCGGGCGGGTCGCTGCTGGCGGTACCCGAGAGTCGCCTGTTGGTGATCACGGACTACGCCCGCAACATCCAGCGGATCACCGAACTGGCCGAGCTGATCGACGTCGAAACGCCGTCCGTTGTGGTCGAAACGATTCCGGTGCGGCATCAGGACCCGGCGGAGTTGGCGGCACTGGTCGGCCGGCTGCTTATGGAGCAGGCCCGGTTTGCGCCGTTGGTGGAAAGCCAGTTGCAATTAAGTCTGCAGCCGGATCCGGTCTCTAGGGGTCTGATCGCGTTGGGGTTGCCGCAGCAGATCGAGCGGGCCCGGCGGCTGGTCGAGCGTTTCGACGTTCGGACGCAACAACGCACACAACTGTACCATCCGCGATTTGTCACGGCGTCGCGCTTGTGTACGCTAGCCGAGCAACTGATCGGCGGTATTGGATTGAAACTCGTCGCCGACGACGCGAGTAACACGCTGGTCGTCACGGCGCGGGCGGGAGACCACGCGCGGGTTGCCGGGTTGCTGGAGCAGTTTGATACCGCTCCGGCGGCTTCGGCCACGCCGTTGCGTTTCTACAAGCTGCTCAACCGTCGGGCGGATGACGTTTTTGCGACGCTGGGAGGTTTGCTCGGTGGTGCAATGGCGGATAATGGCGACGCTAAGGCGATCGGCGACGAGTTACTGCCGGTGCCGGGTCCCAACCGGGCGGCGGGGCCGCCGGGGTCGGTCCGGATTCCTCCGCGCCCGCCGGCGGTACGTGGATCTTCAGCGGCGCGTGAGGATCGTCGCGAGGTGGTGTCGATCCAGGGGCAGGGCTTCTCGATCTCGCTCGACGAGCACACCAACTCGATCATCGTGATCGCCACGCCCGAGTTGCACCAGCAGATCGAGCAACTGATCGCCCAACTGGACAAGCGCCGACCGCAGGTGCTGGTCGAGGTTACGCTGGTATCGGTCGCGGTGGACGACAGCCTGAGCCTCGGCGTCGAGCTCAACGCGATCGACCTGGGTAATCCCTGGGACTACCTGCTGTTCACTTCATTCGGCTTGTCGACCTACACGCCGTCCACCGGGCAAAGAAAGCTGAACGTCGTACCGGGCGGTACAGGCGTTCTGCTTGCTCCGGACGAGGTGCCGATCATCCTTCAGGCGTTGCAAACGCGGGGTAACACACGGGTCTATGCCGCCCCGCGCATCCTCGTGGACGACAACGCCACCGGCCGGATCGAGAGCGTCTCCGAGTCACCGTTCACGAGCGTGAACGCCTCGGACACCGTAGCGACGACGTCGTTCGCCGGCTTTGCAAAGGCGGGCACCCAGCTCACAATCGAGCCGCACATCGCTGAAGGGGACCATCTGGAAATCCACTACAACCTGACAGTCAGTTCGTTCACCGGCTCAGGCACGGGCACCACGCCGCCGCCGCGGAGTTCGAACACGATCAGCAGCACGATCCGCGTGCCGGACGGGCACACCGTGGTAGTCGGCGGGCTGCTTACCGAGACGCTGGGCGAGTCGACTTCGCAGGTTCCTCTGCTGGGCGACCTGCCGGGCATCGGCTGGCTGTTCGGCAATCGCACGCGGAGCAAAAGCAAGGTACGGCTGTACGCCTTCATCCGACCGACAGTCATGCGCGACGACGGCTTCGAGGATCTCAAGTACATCAGCCGGGAGGATCTGAAGTCGGCGGGCGTGGACGACGGCTTCCCGCCCAACCGCTTTCAGTACATGCGGTGAGCGCCCTGATAGCGTGGCGGTCTATTGGTTGGGGATGAGTTACAGGAAGGTCGGCAAATGATAGACGAAAAGCGCGTCGAAGAGTTGCTACGCGAGTATGCCAAGCACCTGCCGGAGGAGCGCTTGTTCTCCGAAGAGATTGCCCGGCAACTTCAAGAGCAACTGAGACCGAGCGATCCACCGGCCCGGTTAGAAAGCAGCCCCGAGCACCGCTGAGGCGAGCGGACTCCTGGCGATTCACAGTCCATGCGGTGAGGGCTTGTCATGATCGTAAGTGCCTCGGCGTCAAAGTGCCGGAGCGATGTCCGACCGGATCGTGTCGCAGCGTGCTTTGTGCGACGCGTGCCGATCCACTTCGCCCGGCGGCACGTGCTGATCGGGCTGGAGACGGACGATCCGCAGGTGGTCGAGATCGCAACCGACGACACCGATCGCCGCGCGCTCGTCGAGAACCTCGCTCTGACGCTGGGTCGTGAAGTGAGAATGATCCGCGCCGAGCCCGATGTAATCCAAAGCGCGATCAACCACGCTTACCAGCAGCAGGAGCACGACGTCGAGGGTGTCATCAAGAACATCGAGGCACCCGAAGACGTGGACGTCGAGGCGTTTGCCGCGGACGGCGACCTGCTCGACAACGCCTCGCGGGCTCCGGTGATCAAGCTGGTCAACCTGATGCTCTTCGAAGCCGTCAAGCGGCGCGCTTCGGACCTGCACGTTCAGCCGCTGGAAAATGGCGTCGTGATGCGGCTGCGGGTCGACGGTGTGCTGGTCGACTACCTGAGGCCCGGGGGGCACCTGCACGACGAGATCGTCTCGCGGATCAAGATCATGGGCGGGATGGACATCGCCGAGAAACGTCTGCCACAGGACGGACGCACGACGGTGCGGATCGGTGATCGTCTGATCGATCTGCGGATCTCGACGATCCCGACGGCTCATGGGGAACGAGCGGTCTTGCGTCTGTTGGACAAAGGGGCCCGGCTCTACGGTCTGAGCGAGTTGGGGATGTCGCCGGAAGTGTTACGGGGGTTCGAGGCGCTGATCCGCCGCTCGCACGGGATGGTCCTGATGACCGGTCCGACCGGCAGCGGCAAGAGCACGACGCTGTACGCCGCGCTGCAATGCATTGACTATCGGCAGCTCAACGTGGTCACGCTCGAGGATCCGATCGAGTATCACCTGCCCGGCATCAGTCAGACGCAGGTCAGCGGTCGCAAGGGCATGACGTTCGCCAGAGGATTGCGACACGTCCTCCGCCAGGATCCCGACGTGATCATGATCGGCGAGATCCGCGACGAGGAGACGGCCCGGCTGGCGATCCAAAGCGCCCTGACCGGCCATTTGGTGCTCAGCACGCTGCACACCAACGACGCCGCGGGGGCCGTGGCACGGCTGCTTGACTTGGGAATGGAGCCGTATCTGTTGGCCGATTCGCTCCTGGCGGTGGGAGCGCAGCGGCTGGTCCGTTTGATCTGTCCGCACTGCAAGCAACCGGCGGGCGCCGATCCCGGTCACGCGGAGCAGTTGGGGCTGGATAGCCAGGCGGTTTGGGCGGGCCGGGGCTGTGAGCACTGCGGCAAGACCGGTTACTACGAGCGTCGGGGAATCTTCGAGCTGCTCATTGTGGACGAGCGTATTCGCAATCTGATTCACGAACGTTCACAGGCCGGTGCGATCCGCACCGCGGCTATGCGCGGCGGCATGCGCACGCTACGTCAGGACGGCGTGTGCAAGGTGCGCGCGGGGTTGTCCACGCCGGCCGAAGTGCTGCGCGTGACGCAGCATGATTACCTGTTGGACGCTGACCCGGGTAGGGAGGGCTGAGACTGTGGCGGTTTTTGCCTATCGCGGCTCCGACGCTCACCAGCGGTCGCTTGCCGGCACGATCGCGGCCGACACGGCCGCCCTCGCGCGGCAGGTTCTGCGCTGCCGCGGTTTGGTCATCGACCACCTCGAGCCGGCCAAACCCGCGGGAGCCGACCCGCGGTGGCGGTCGCGGCTCTCTGCCATATTGGGTTCGCGTCGCTCGAGTGACGAGGCTGCCGAGCTTTGGCGCAATCTGGCGGTTCTGCTCGAAGCCGGCGTGCCGTTGACGGACGCCCTCAACGTCTGCATCCGTCAGCAACCCGGTCGAATTCAAACCGTGTTGCGCCAACTGCATGAAACGGTTTGCAACGGGCAAACGCTGACCGACGCGCTCCGTCAGCACCCGCGCTGGTTCGACGCGCTCACGCTCTCGATCGTCGAGGTTGGTCAGCACAGCGGTTCACTACCGACCGTGATGGGGGAATTGGCTGAATTCCAGGGTCGTCGCCGGGCGTTGGCCAACCGCCTTGGCACCGCGCTGATTTATCCGTTGATCTTGTGTGTGGTCGGCGCCGGAGTGGTCATTTTCCTGATGAGCCACGTGGTGCCGCAACTGGTCGAGGTGCTGGCGTCAGCGGGCCGCGAACTGCCGATCCCGACCCGGCTGCTCAAGAGCGCCAGCGACGGGCTCGTCCGCCACGGGCCAGTACTCGCAGGGGTGTTCGCCGCGCTGTTACTTACCGGCGGTCTGTTGCGACGGACGGCGCCCGGCGGGCGGTTCTTTGAACGCTGTGTATTAGGCGTACCTGTACTGGGCGATCTGCTGCGAAAGGCGTGGGTGGCGCGAATCAGCCTGATGCTCACTACGATGTTGCGCGCGGACGTGCGCTTCACCGAAGCGGTGCGTACGGTGCGCGAGGGCCTGCCACATCGCCTGTTTGCCGACGAGCTGGAGAAGGTCGAAACTGCCGTAGAGGCCGGCGCGGACATCGCCGAGCCGCTACGGGACAGCCGGTTGATGCCGCCGTTGGTGGTTCACTTACTGGCGGTCGGCCAGGAAAGCGGCGAATTGCCGAAGATGCTCGAACAATTACGTGAGAACTACGAGAAAGAGGTGCAGCTTGCCCTGTCGCGTTTTCTGGCGGTGCTCGAACCGGCCCTGATTCTGGTGCTGGCGGTGCTGATCGGCTTTGTGGTCTTCGCGACGCTGCTGCCAATCCTGGAAACGACGAGGATGGTGCAATGAGGAAGCAGGGTTTAAGGGGCCGAGGGACCAAGGGGCCAAGGGAGTGCGCGTCAACACACTTTACACGCGTGTCAAATCAGCAATCCGCAATCAGCAATCCGAAGTCCCAGCGTCGGGCACTCACGCTGGTGGAGCTGATGGTGGTGGTGGTGATCCTGGGGATCCTGGCCACTACCGTAACCATCTCGGTTCGTGACTACCTGGTCAGTGGTAAACGCAATGCCGCCAAGCAGGAGATATCACAGATCGTTGCGGCGCTCGAACTGTTCTATATCGAGAACGACCGCTACCCCACCAATGAAGAAGGATTGGCACTCCTGCGTGAACGAACCGACCAGCATCCGGACGGCTTGTTGCGGGGCGGCGATCTCAACGATCCTTGGGGTCATCCTTACGAGTACGTTTACCCCGGCCGGCACGGCACGTTTGACCTGGTATGTTACGGGGCCGACGGCGTCGAGGGCGGCTCCGGGGCCGATGCCGACCTGAACAGCTGGGAAATGCAGTGACCCATCAACGAAACAACAACCAAGCTCCCGGACCACGCGAGATGTGGCGCTTGCGCAGTGCTTTTACGCTGGTCGAGTTGCTGATTGTCATAGTCCTGGTCGGTTTGGCCGCTTCGATCGTTACGGTTCAGATGCACGGATCGACCGACCGTGCCCGGCTGCGGGCGGCGACGCTACGGATCGAACAGTCCCTCCGGTTGGTACGGCATCGCGCCATGACTCACCACGAACCGGTCTGGCTGGTGTTCCAGCTCGGCCGCAGTCGCTGTCGTTTGGCATTTGCTGAACAACCGCAAGGCGAACCGAGTGTTTGGCACACGCTGGACGGAGTCATCATCAAACGGGCGGCTGTCCGGAGACAGGGTGCCTCTTCGTCCAAGCAGGAAGAGTTCACGATCCGCATTACGCCGACTGGTGCATCGCTGCCTTGGGCTCTGGAATTGTGGGCCAGCAGCGCCCGCCGCGTGGTGTGGACGGACGGGATCAGCGGTCGCTTGGGCTTTGTCGACGACATCGGACTGCCTGAGCTGCGTTGGGGAAATCTCGCGGAGCGAGGCCAATGAGGCGAGCGCGCTCGTTCCTGTTGTTGGAAGTCGTGGCCGCGCTGGCGCTGCTGGCGGGTCTCGGCGTCTGGCTCCTCAAGCTGGAAGCCGAAGCCGTGCGTCAGTATCGCACCGCGCAGCAGATCGCCGACGTCGCCGCGCGAGTCGAGCAACTGCTCTGGACGTGGCGTGAGACTGGCGCGGCCGTCACGTTGCCCGCCACGGGACAGTTCAGCGACCGGCTGCACTGGCGGCGCGAAGTTCGGCCCATCCGGATCGCAACCGGCGTGATTCCAACCCAGGTGACGCTGGTCGTGACCCGACACGAACCGCACGGCGAGCCGCACGAAATCTACCGTGTTGACTGGCTGGTGCCACAAGCGACACCACGAGATCGACCATGAACCCATCGACTCGATATATAGCGAATTCACCCCGGCCAACCCTGCGCAGCTTCGCGGCTTCGCAGCTTCGTGGCTCTTCGTCCGCCTTTACGCTGATCGAAATCGTCGTCGCCCTTGCGTTGGGCGTGACGCTGCTCGTTGCGGTGCAGGGCTTGGTGGTCAGTGCGTTTCGGGCCTCGGACGAGATCGAACGTCACGCCGTCCACGCTGCCGCGCGAACACTGCCGTTCGATCTGCTGCGCCAGGATCTGGAAAGCCAACCGGCCGGCGGCGGACTGCTGCTCGCCGACAACGTGTTACGCTTAACGACACTCAACGCACTCCGGTCGTCGCGCCCTGCTGCTCGTCACGCGGTAACGGTTCAGTACGCTGTCGAGCCGTCGGGTAGTGGGTTGTTCCGGCTCACCCGACGCGAGAACGAACTCGGTAAGCGCAACCGGAAACAGCCCGGTGTGATCCTGGCAGACGAAATCTCAGAGGTGACGCTTGATGTATTCGACGGCCGGCAGTGGCGCGATCACTGGCCGCCGCGGATCGCCCGCACAGCGTACGCAGCCCGTATAACCATAGTCTGGTCGGACGGTGAGCGACGACAAAAGATCGTGCGGCTCTCCCCGTTGCCATGGAGTCGGCACGATGGATGACAGGACGCCCGGACAAGCACTGCCGCAGCGTCCCGCCCGACATTGTGCGAGGCAAGGCACGCGCGGCCCGACTACCGTACGACGCGGCATGCTGCTGCTGCTTGTCCTGATGACGCTGATGCTGGCGGCCGCCGTCATCACACCGTTGGCGGCCTTGAGTGGCGTGGAGGCCGTCGGCACCGCGCACCACGCGGCGACTCTCCGCCACCGGCTGGCGGCCGAGTCGGTGCTCGCCGCGCTGCCACGGCTGCTCCGGGACGATCAGCAGTTGCAGCGCGACCTTGATCGTCACAACCGAGCCAAAGTGACAATGACGGTGGGAGATGTGCGCGTGACGGCGCTGCTCCAGGACGACACCGCGAAACTCCCGCTGCCATTGCTCTTCGAGATTGGCGGCCCACGTTGCGCGGAACAAGCGCTGACGGTGCTACGGGACGGCGCTGCCCTGTCCGCACTAGAACTCCTGCCGGTTCTCGGCGGGGCGAACCACGGTGGTCCATCGTCACTACGTTGGACCGGCTGTCTGGACGACCTGTTCACCGCGCCTACCGACGCGGCCCTCTTCGGCACAACCCGGACAACCCACGCCTGGGCGCAATACGTCACGCCGTTGGGAAACGCGGTACACGTCGATCGGGCCGATGTTGTCGTGCTCGAAGCGCTCCTCTCCGACCTCCGGCCCGGCCTCGGACAACGCGTGGCGGTAGCTCGTGAAAGCCAATTTGACCGGAGCAGTATCGACGAACTGCTCGCGACACTGGAACTGCCGGAAAAGGTTGCCCGGGAAGCGAGCCGACGGTTGACGTGTGCCACGCGGCGCTACAGCTTGCTGATCCGAACGGAGATTGAAAACGACGTGCGCCAGCGGTACGTCATCTGTGCACCCCCACCCCACTTGCGTGTGCTGGTCAACTGGGAGGTCGCGCCGTGAGTGCCAACCGATCGCATCTGTTCGATCGTCTCGCGACCGTGATATCCGTGGGCGGACCAGCCGTAGCGATCGGGTTTGCCATTTATCTTTGTTTGCCGGCGGCGCCATGGACGGCGCCGGCCATCGATCTCGAACCCGACCACGATCCCGTCCCGCGGAGGCGACAGAAGCTGAAGCTTTCCGACCTGGCGGTGATCTGGCAGCGCGATCTGCGACAACCCGTTGTCGACCCGCCCGCCGAAAAGCCGCGCCAAGAGAAGAAGCAACGGCTGGCCATCCAACTGCTCGGGACGGCCGTCGAGACCGACCGGCAGTACGGCGTCTTCCGACTCTCCGACAATCGCACGGTGGTCAGAGCGGTTGGCGATGAGGTGGACGGATTTGAAATCATTCAGATCAGCCGCGGACGAGCCCGCCTGCGCAACTGCCAGCGTGAATGCGAACTGAGAGTGTCTTGGTTCGATCAGATCGTCGCCGGTGGAAAGGGACGGGACGATGGCTGAGCGACTGACGATCCAGATCACCGACCGAGAGATCCGCATCTCAGACGGTGATCCATCTGCGCCTCCAGCCGAAACACGCACATTGTCGGCGACCGCCGCCGCACTCGCTCCGCTTGAACTGGCCGAGGCGGTTCTGGACGCCGTGAAGGTCACGGCAGCGGGCCCGGTCTGCGTAACGCTGGTCCTGCCGTCGTCGTGGTGCTACGTGCACCGCGTCAGCGTCCCGCGGCGCCGACCGTCACGCACGACGTTAGCGTACGCCTTGGAGGAATATCTTCCGGTCGAGATCGAACAATTGACGTACGATTTTCTGCGTTGTTCCAACGGTGCCGCGATCGGTGTGGCGATCGAAACCGAGCGGCTGAGCGAATGCCTTCCCACGTTGGCTGATAGCAGTGTCACGGTCGAACGGATCACGCTCGACGTCATCCACGCCGCCCGACACAGCCACGCAGACTCGGGTCTGCTCTGGTGTGACACCGAGCATGTCGCTCTTCTGGCGTATGACGGCGGACGCATCACCGGCCTGCGCGTCGTCCGCCTGGCTCCGGACCTGGACACGGAGCAGTGGTGTGAACGGATCTGTTCCTATCTCGACTGTGACGTAACGCCGGCCGAGCGGACACCGCCCTCAGTCGCCGGTTGCGTCGGCGAAAGCCGTCTCACGGCCCTGGCCGTGCGCCTCAATGCTGCGCCAAGCAGTGAGGCAAGCGTTCCAGCAACACGATCGAGAGTCGTACAGGACTTCGACCTCGCGCGCAACGCCCTCGCGCCTGCCAGCCGAGCGGTCGACCGGCTGCGTGCCTGGCGGCGGGTCGCCGTGACGAGTCTGGTCGCTTTGCTCACGCTGTGCGGCGGGCTGGTCGTGCACCAAAGCCAACTGAAACATCAGCTTCGTGCGATCGCCGACTGGGAACGCGGGTGTTTTTGTGAGCTGTTTCCACAGCAGACCGTCCCCGCCGGCGTCGTCCTCCGTCTGGCGTCCGAACGCCGTCGACTCGAGGGACTGACCCTTGCCGGTTCCGCAACCAGAACCGACCAGGCTGACGCGCTCGCCATGCTACGCGCTGTGGTGGCCGCCCTGCCCGACGACCTGCGGTTGGATCTCCAGGAACTGCGCATCGAAGGTCGTGATGTCACCGTCCGCGGCGCCGCACGCGACCACCGGCAGGCCGAACGTCTGACACAAGCGATCGACGCGCTGGAGCTTCTGCAATGTCCCGCCCCACGCACCGACCGCCGGCGCGAGGGCGGCGTGCGGTTCTTCGCCCACGCGCGATTTATCGAAGATGCTGACCCTAGCGGAAGGGCAAAGCCGTGACGTCGGACAGCAACCACCATAGCGACAATCCGGAAACCGCCGGAGTTCTGCGCCGACAGATACTGTTGCTGTCAATCGCGTCTGTGGTGGCAGCGTTCATGTGTCTGCTGCTCTGGCACTCGACGAGCACGCTTGCCGACGATCTGGACAGGCGTCAAGCCCATGCCGGTCAGCTTGCCGCCGACGTACAAGCCGTCGCCGCCCTGCGCCAGCGTCCACAGGAAGTCTCGGAAACCGGCCTGCTCCGCTCGGACCTGCTCGATCGCGTCAACCGCGCCATGCAGGCCGCCCGACTCGGCCCGGAAACGCTCGTCAGCACGCTACCTCAACCGGCCCGCGGCCGCCCCGGCTCCGACCAGGCCGAAGTCGTCAACCGCCTGCTGTTCGAGAACCTCTCGCTCGAAGGGCTGGTTCGCTTCTGTCACACACTTACCAACAACAATCCTGAATTCCACGTCACCGCTATCCAGCTTCGCGCCGGCAAGAATCGCCAGAACTGGAACGCCGACATCAGTGTGGCATACTGGATCCTGGTCCCGCTGCCCAAGCGATAATCCTCGACGAGTCCACGTCACATTCACGTCAATGTCGGGCCGGGACAGGCTTTGGTACAGTCATCGTGAACCGAGCTGCGCAGTCCCCGAGCACTCCATGCCCGTGCCTGCCGTCTTGGGGCATCTCTGAAACACCGGCTAACTGACTTCATGCGTCCCGAACACAGCACCGCCCGCTGTGTGGAGTGCCCCTCGGGAGACGTGCGCTCTCGTGGTTAACAGCTGCGACCCCCGGCGGGTTCCTACATCGGTGTGCCAGTAGACCGAACCGGTGTCGTTCGGGGAGCTTCAAGGTCCGTCTCAAAGCGAGGCGGACCTGTTTGTTAATGGCCGCGGCCGCTCCAGTTGAACCGCCATCCGTCGCTATATCCCGCCGGCTCCAAAGGGTTACGGCGTTCTGGCTCAGCCTTGGCCGCGCTCTCCGTTTTGACGACGAGAGGCGGGGTCCCGCGTCGAACGGGTCGTTTCTCGCCCCGATCGGGCCGAGACTCTCAGACTCTCACCCCGCCCCGCCTCGCGTGGTTAACTCACGCGTTCGGAGCGCGCATCGGTCGCGGAGATTCCGATACTCATGCCGACGCAGGTGGGCGGGCAGACTCCAGACATCCTGACCTGCCTGCAGACATCCTGACCTGCGGCGGTGTTTCACTTTATTTATAGGGATTTTTGGACAGGTAATGCCCACGAGAACCGTCATAGTAGATGACAATTCTGTTGAGACCAAAGGCAACGGCGGAGTCACCTACAGATGGATCGAAGG
>JAUWNI010000070.1 GCA_030612705.1 Phycisphaerae bacterium
GTGTCCTTCCGGTAAGCGTGTATGAACCGATTTGACCGGCCTGGTATCGTCAGCCGTCGACCGATGATGGTCCGGAGGTCAGCTGATGAGATCTAGGAAGCCCCCGGCGATTCCTGCTCGCCTTGAGGCAGGTCGGCGACGCTTCGAGCGCTAGCGCAGGGCACGCAAGGGCCACCACTCGCGTATCCCCGAACCGCTGTGGACATCGGCGGTAAAGCTCGCCGGAGCGTATGGACTTTGCAGAACCGCCCGGACGCTCTGCCTTGACTACAACGCCCTGAAGCGACGTGTCGCGTCTGCGCGCCCGGGTGACTCGCCCGGAGGGCTGAGAAAAAATCGCGCCGGCCCCTCGCGTTCCGTTTTTGCCATGTTACGTTCCGGACATGGACGTGCTCAAGCACCGAGGCCGGACGGTGACCGACGCCGATGTGGTCTTCATCCGCCAACTGATCGCCGCCCATCCGAGGGCGAGTCGGCGGGCGCTATCGAAGAAGCTTTGCGAGGCTTGGAACTGGGTTCAGCCCAACGGCGTGCCGCGGGACATGGTGTGCCGCGGACTGATGCTGGCGTTGCACCGGGCGGGCCACATCGAGCTGCCGCCGGTGCGGTGGGTCAACCCCAATCCTCTGGCGCAGGGTCGCAGGCGGCCTTCCCGCACTCTGGGCCGGTTGTGGCGTTTCGATGTAGCCAAGCTCACCAGCGAATTCTTCTGGGATCAGATGGATCGCCTGCCCGCCGACGCCTTGCCGGCCATTCAGGCGGAGTCGGCCCGCCGCGTGCGTAAGGTCTTCGGTCTCCAGACCGAGAGTCTGTTCTACGATGTTACCAACTTCTTTACCTTCATCGATTCGGCCAACCGGCATTGCGATTTGCCCCAGCGCGGCAAGAACAAGCAGAAGCGCGGCGACCTGCGTCAGTTCCAGATGGGCTTGCTGGTGAGCCGGGACGGGTGGATTCCGCTCTTGAGCATACTCTTTCGCGGAAACCATAACGACGTGACGACCTTCCCTGGACATCCCAGCACTCCTGCAACCGCCCGCCTGCCGCATGTAGCGTCCGGGCTCCGTCCCGGACGAACCGGCAACCGCGCCGGCCCGGCCGATTCACAGGAATGCTAGGAGTCCTAGTCGGCGCGGATCGAGACCCGCCGCGCCGTTGTTGCGGCCTGGTAGTCTCTGTCGGTATCTCGCACGCAACGTGCGCTATGGGTTGTCGCTATCGGCGTCAGACGCCGCCGACGCCTCCTCCGCCGTGCTCACGATCGGCGGCAAGGGGGGCAGCTCAAATGCGTTCGGATCGAGCAGCTTGTCGGGGTGGCCGTCCGGCAACTCCTGGTTGCGATTGTAGTTGTCGCTGGGCACCCGGGTGCCTGGGATCTTGTTGCCGGATTCGTCAACGCTCCACCCCACGGTTATCTCGGTGTCTTCTCGCAGGGTAAGATAAAACGTCACCGAGCGGTCGGGCGGAGTAAGGTACGGACGCTGTAACGAGCAGATGAAGTTTAAGGCGCGGGCGCTGGTTGCCTCCGGCGGAAACACGCACTTGTACCAAGCGGCGCTTAGCGGACCGTTGCCGCTCTCCGTTTTCAAGAAGTCGGTGGCTATAAACCGGAGGGTCGGGCGAATCGCAAACACAACGCACGGGTGAGGGTGGTATAACCCTGAGTACCCGCGCTCTTCCCAGGTTGCCTGCCCATTCAAACCAGCGAAGACCAGTTGGCGCGCGTCGGCCATCCAGTAGTAGTTTGGCAGAACGGCATCATGCCAGATCTGATAGACCACCTCGCCGCGCAGGTCGTAGATCCGGATTATGCACTGTGAGAAGGTGTGGTGGTTGTATACAGTGACAACCTCGTTGCCCGGATTGCCTGGGAAGATGTCTGCCACAAATGCCACCTGGATGCAGAACTGCTCGGGCGTGTAGCCGCGGTTGCGCGGATCGGGCAGCGGTGCGTCCGGATCGAGTCGGCCCTCCCAGACTGGGTCCTCGAGGCTGTGTCCGACGTCGAAAGCACGCAGTAAAGAGTTACAACGGTCACCGGGATGCTCGGTGAAAGCCACGACTGCCAGCTTCCCACCGCCGAACTCCGCCGGCCGATCGACGAGTTGGGCCAAGCGAAGCCCTCCAGGTCTATCGCTGTCCCACGCTTGAAGAACTCCACCGATGAACGACAGCAGTCTCGCTTCTCGACCATCAGGACTAACCCACATCCTGTGCGGGCGTGCGTTGACGTGCCAGGCTGCAATCAAGATCGCCACGAGGGTGATCGCTGCCGTGCCGAGGACGGTCACCACCGCTGCTGAGACAAGCGGATGCCTCGCCACCCAGCGAACGGCTCGCGTCCACTTGGTTGCCGGTCGGGCCTCGATCGGCTCGCGGTTCAGGTACCGACGGATGTCTTGCGCAAAGCCCGCCGCCGACTGGTAGCGCTTCTCGCGATCCTTCTCCAGCGCCTTCAGGACGATCGTCTCCACGTCGCCGCGCAGCTTCCGGTTGATCGAAGAAAACGACCGCGGCGAATGCTCCTTGATGATCTGGGCGGCTTGAACGATCGTGCTGCCCGTGGCTTCGTATGGCAACTCGCCCGTGAGCAGCTCGTAGAGCACGACGCCGAGGGAGTAGACGTCGCTGCGTATGTCGATCTCGTGCGGGTCGGCGTCGCACTGCTCGGGGCTCATGTACTGCAATGTGCCGATGAGCTGGCCGACGTCGGTGCGCAGCGTGGTGACGGCGATGTCCGAATCGGTCGCGCGGGCTACGCCGAAGTCGATTACTTTCGGCTCACCGGCCGCGTCCACCAGGATGTTGGCGGGCTTGAGGTCGCGGTGGATGATGCCCTTTTGGTGCCCATGGTGGACGGCGTCGCAGACCTTGGCGAACAGGCGCAGGCGGTCGCGCGTGTCGAGCCTGTTCTCCTCGGCGAACCGCGTGATTGTCCTTGCGTCGGGGATATACTCCATCGCGAAGTAGGGCACGCCCTGATACGCTGGGCCGAGATTCCTATCTCGGCCCTCCCCAACTGCGACCGTCCCTTCTTGGCCCCCATGCATCCCCGCCTCATAGACCTGCGCGATGTTCGGGTGCCGCAGGTGTGCGAGAATCTGCGATTCGAACTGAAATCGACGCAGCGCCAAGCGTGACGCGACGCAGCGGTTCATCACCTTCAGCGCCACGATCCGCCGCGGCTGCTCCTGCTCGGCTTCGTAGACGGTGCCCATCCCGCCGGCGGCGATCACCGCCTTGATCCGATAGCCGCCGATGTTCTGACCGATCAGCGGATCGGGACCTTCGGGCACAGCGGGCGGCCGGATCCCCGGCGGCGGCTCGGGCGGCCGCATGAAGTCGGCCGGCGTCTGGTCGCTACAGGCCAGCAGCGACTCGACTTCCGCTCGCAGCTCCGCATCGTCGCCACACGCCTCTGCCAGCAGCGCGGCCCGCTCCGCCTGTGGCCGCTCCACGACGGAGTCGAAGACTTCCTGTACGCGGTGCCAGTGAAAGCTATCAGCCATCAGCCTTCAGCTTGTAGCGGCCGGGCCCCGCACCGGCCGAATCGTCAATCGTAAATCGTCAATCAAGAGAGTTCCCGATACAGCCACGTCCGCGCGAAACGCCAATCCTTGTCCACAGCGCTGGCCGATACGTCGAGCGCCTGGGCGATCTCCTCACGATTCAACCCGGCGAAGTATCGCAACATCACCACCTCCGCCTTGCGCGGGTCGGTCTGCTCGAACTTCCGCAACGCCTCATCAACCGCCAACACTTCGACCGAATCCTGGTCAAACGTCGCCAGCCCCTCCATCGCTACGTCGCTCCGTCGCTTCGTCGCTCCGCCCCGCTTCAGCCTGTTTCTCCTACGTGCGTCATCTATCCGGATCTGTCGCATCGCTTTTGCGGCGGCGGCGAAAAAATGTCGGCGATTGTTCCATCGGACGTTGTCGTTGCCGACCAGGCGCAGGTAGGCCTCGTTCACCAGCCCGGTCGTCTGGAGCGTGCGCCCCGGCCGCTCCCCGGCCATCTGGTGCTTGGCGACGCGGTGCAGCTCGTCGTAAACCAGCGACCAGAGCCGCTCGAGCGCGCCGTCATCTCCGTGCCCCACGGCGTCCAGCAACTCCGTAACCGGACCCGGCGGTTGCATTGTCATGCTGATTTACCCCGAAGTGCTCGAAATCGGTTTCGTCGAAGGTTAATTCTCGCGGATGTCCTCGGCTAAGTCAACTTCTTGGGACGACCTGGAACCCGTAAATCTCGCCCCTCACGGGCCTTACGCGACGCAACCTTCCCGCCCGCCAGAAAAACCCGACATTCCCGTCCAAACCACGGCCCCGTTCGACGCACGTGCTTACGGTGCTGGCCTGAAACGTTCAGGCCACGGCGATCACACGGCCAGTGAACGTTGTACTCTATCAAAGGTCGCAGGGAGGAGTCACCCGACATGGAGCTTCCCTGTTTCCGCAGTGATTCGTGTTTCTTAGTTGCTGGCTTGTTGGGGGCGGCCCGCCGGATGGATTTCCAACCGGCTCAATCTGGAGGACGTACCATGTTTCGTGCTGTAACGTTGATGCTCGTAGTCCTTTCCCTGATGGTCTCTGAGGCTGTTCGTGGTGATTGCTCGTTCCCTGATCACGTTACCTACGCCGTCGGGAATCCGCCCTGTGGCAACGCGACCGGAGATCTGGATGGTGACGGTTATGCAGACGTGGTCGTAGCGAACGCTTGGGACGACACCGTTTCTGTTCTAATCAACAACGGAGACGGCACATTCGCACCGCACGTCACCTATGCCGTCGGCGACATTCCCTCATCCGTCGCGATCAAAGACCTGAACGGAGACGGGGATCTGGATTTGGCGGCGGCAAATCATGGCAGCAACACCGTTTCGGTTCTACTCAACCACGGAGACGGCACATTCGCGGAGCACGTTACCTATGCCATCGGCGACACGCCGTGCACCATCGCAATCGACGACCTGGATGATGACGGGGATGCAGACCTGGCCGTGGCGAACTTATTCAGCCACAATGTTTCAGTCCTCCTGAACAACGGGGACGGCACGTTCGCGGACCAGGTCACCTATGGCGTGGGTAATCAGCCATATTGGCTGGCGATCTGCGACTTCAATGGTGACTCATGCCCGGACCTCGCAGTAGCGAACTCTGGGAGCAACAACGTTTCGATCCTACTGAACAACTGCGACGGCACGTTCGCAACGCACGTCCTCTATGGCGTCGGCAGTTCCCCTCATTCCATCGCATGCGAGGACCTGGACGACGACGGGGATGGAGACCTGGCCGTGGCCAACAGCTTCAGCGACGACATTTCAATCCTGCTTAACAATGGGGACGGCACGTTCGCTGACCACGTCACCTATGGCGCCGGTGATTGCCCCCATTCCGTCGCGATCGGGGATGTGGACGGTGACGGGGATGCAGACCTGGCCGTGGCCAACTATTACAGCGACGACGTTTCAGTGCTGTTCAACAATGGGGATGGCACGTTTGTGCTGGAGGGCACTTACGGCGCTGGCGCCGGCTCCAGGAACATAGCGATCGAGGACCTCGACAACGATACGGATCCGGATCTCGTTGTGTCGAACCAAGATGACGACAGCGTATCGGTCCTGCTGAACCTGTGGGGAGGTGACTGCAACGGAAACGGTATTCCGGACCCGATCGACATCGCCGACGGCAGCAGCGAGGACTGCAACGACAACTGCATCCCCGATGAGTGCGACATCCCAGGTGATATCAACGGCGATGGGTGCGTGGACCTTTCCGACCTGGCCGAGCTACTCGCCAATTACGGAAGGTGCGTGTACTGATGGCAGTGTGACTGAGGTCGATAGCCACCTGGGTAAGTAGCGCTGGTGTTCGGGGTTCAGAGTTCAGGAGCGAATTGTTGGGTGGCATGGGCAGGCCCGCCTGAGGCGGGTTTGCCCGTTTCTTCATCGATGGAGCACGCGCCGGACACCAAGCGGCTCGGCGGGAGCCTCGCCCTCCCAGCACTGCTGACGACTGAACGCTAAAGCCTCTGCCAACTTGGCGCGCTTGGCGTCTTGGCGGTTCAATTCCGCCCCGGTAGGCACGGAGCGGATACAGCCTACGGGCACGACGTTCCGTAGACTGCCAGCAATGCCGACAAGTCGGTCAGGTCCACCGCGCCGTCGCCGGTGATGTCGCCGTCGTGGTAGGTCGCACCCTCCGACATCCCGTAGTTGGACAGCAGCAGCGCCAGGTCGGAGAGGTTGATCGTACCGTCGCCGGTGAGCTCTCCCGGGCATTCGCATTCGTCCGGAACGCCGTTGTCATTGCTGTCGAAGCTGCTGCCGGCGGCGATGTCGTCGGAGTCGAACACGCCGTTCGCATTGCAGTCATGCTCATCGATCCACTGTCCGACGTAGAAGAGGCTGGTGAGGAACTCGTGGCAGATGTCCGGCATGTCGTCGTCGACGACTTCGATCGCGAGCGCCCACAAGTCCAGAACGCCGTACGTGTAGTTCGTCGAACATCCGGAAATCGGGTACCAGATCAGGTCGTAGATGGTGCCGATCTGATAGGTCCCTCCGCCGGAGGCGGCGACGCGATCACGCATCTCGGTGCCGATTTCCAGGAAAGTCGCGTGGTCCGGGCAGTGCTCGGGCGTGTGCGCCCAAGCCCACATGATGTAGGGCACGTAGCCGTGGATGTCGACGTGCACGCGCACATGCGAGTTGTCGAGCAGAAAGTCACGCAACTCGGCGGTTTCCGGTTCGGAGAAGGGATACGGGCCGCCCCAGGGGTCCTGTCCACTTCCGGGGCCGTCCCAGTTGCGATTCAAATCGACGCCGTGGGCGTTGTATCGATCGTAGATCACATAGCCGTCGGGATTCATGATCGGCATCAGGTACCACTCGACATTGTCGACCAGGGCCGTGATCTCGGGATCGCTGCCGTAGTTCGTCAGCAGCTCCTGCGCGACATAGGCGACCACCGAGGAGGTGGCTTGCTCGTTGCCGTGCTCGGCCCCGTGATACAGGACGCCCGGTTTTCGGCGCAGATTCGGTCCGGTGATGCGCAGCGCCCACAGTTGCCGGAATTGCACCGACGAGCCCAGCGTGACTCTCTCAGCCAGGTCCGGATAAGCCGCGACCAGGTCGTCCATGAACTGGATGTGCTGATTGTATGTTCGGAGCGAATCGAAGAAGTCGCCGCGTGAACCGTCGTAGAGCTCATCGAGATAGCGTTGCAGGTCTTCAATGATGACCTCATATCGCAGACCGCTGGCCTTCAGCGCGGGCTGCGCCGGCGGCGCGACGCGAACTTCGATCGGTCCGATGCCCAGCGCGACGACTTCGGACCAGACCTGGAAATCACGTCCCAGGTTCCGCAGTTCTCGCAGGGTGGCCAGCTCGGCTTCGTTGCTGAGCGTGACGTGCACCACCTGATAGCCCTCGTAGCCGTCGGGTTGCGCGGACGATGGTGATGCCACAAGCATACCGAACGTCAGAACCGCGATAACGACGTGGAACGTTCGAATCCGAATCATGATAGCTCCCTCCAAGAGTTGCTCCCGGCCACCTGGCGTGGGCCGGTGGCGCGGCACGATTGGCGATCTGCCTGCACGCCACTATACCACAACTGCACCAGGATTGCCCGTATGATCCAAGAACTCAGCCGAACTGCAAGTGGCTGGGCTGCGGTACTTTGCGCAAGTCCGCCAGGGCTCATCTCGGCCGATTGACAGGCCATCTCCGCTATCCGATGCTGTCGATTTCCGCTAATCAGCACGGATCGCACCATGAGTTTCGTCTTGCAACCCTGGCAGCTTCTGCTCGTGATCCTGGCCGGCTGGGTGAATCGTCAGCAGCAACAGGTGATCGAGTACCTGCGTACCGAGAATCAGGTGCTCAAGGAGAAGCTCGGTAAGCGACGCATCCTGCTCAATGACGACCAGCGTCGTCGTCTGGCAGTCAAAGCCAAGGGGCTTGGCCGCAAGGTACTGGAGGAGATCGGCACCCTGGTCACGCCCGACACGATTTTGCGCTGGCACCGGATGCTGGTGGCGAAGAAGTGGGATTACAGCGATCGTCGCAAGAAGGTCGGCCGGCCGGCGGGGTCGCAGGAAGTGGTCACACTCGCGTTACGCATGGCCCGCGAGAATCCGTCCTGGGGATACGATCGCATCCAGGGCGCCTTGGCGAATCTCGGACACCGCGTCGCGCCGAGCACTGTGGCCAACATCATGAAGGAGTATGGGGTCGAGCCGGCGCCCGATCGGAAGCGTCAAACCACCTGGCGAACCTTCTTGAAAGCCCACTGGGATTGTCTGGGTGCGTGCGGCAGTCATGTTGATCGGCCGAGATTCGTGGCCTGTTGCCTCGCAAGCTCAAGACACTCATCGCCTTGAAGCCGGACGAGTATTTGGACCGTACGGCCCTGCGACCGACGTCGACGCGCGGACGCCTCACGACAGCCTGCGTCGGGCACGGAGACCCGACGCTACCCGCACATTTACGTGTGGCGGAGCACTAGTCCAGCGTAAACTCGTACACCGAGCCGGACTCGCTGGCGTTACCGTCGTCCCAGTATGCCCCGACCATGACGGTATCACCCGAAACCGACACTGAACAGCCGAAGGCGTCATCCGCCGCGCCGTCGTTATTGGTTAGCTTTTCCCGCTGCACCCAGGTGGAGCCATCGTAACTGAACACGTACGCCAAGCCGGATTTGCGGTCATCGATGTCTTCGTCGAAGTCTTTCGCCACGTATGCCCCGATCGCGGCGGTGTCGCCCGAAACCGACACTGAACAGCCGAAGTTATCGCCATTCGCACCGTTGCATAAACGGCGCGTGTGAACTGAGGGATGTGATAGTTTCCGTCGGGGATATCACAGATGTTGCGGTACCGCAGGCCCTGTCGGTGGACTTCATGCCAGGTGCAATCCAGCAACACTAGGAACAAGGCTTCAAACAAATGCGATTCCCCGTGTGTTCCGGAGATGTCGATTCGCCGTGCCCTCACATTTATGCAACGTTGGGGTTGAAATCGGCAAAGGAAACGGCCTTCTCCACTCGGGGACGATTTAATACACGTTTTGTCCAGAACCCGAGCGTTGTGCCAGCGGGTTTTCGCCGTAGATCGTGGCGGCGTAGCGACCATAACCCACCAATATCGCAATATTTGCATATCTGCGGGCCACGTAGAACCTCATGTACGACCGAAATCCTTTCGACTACCTTGTCGTCATTGGACTGAGCGTACGATACGCGGGGTTACCGCTGAGGCCAATAAAGCTGGTCACTGGGGGGCTGAGAATCGTGTCCAGAATAGACGTCCAGAATAGATAGATTGATGATTCCTAACTCCTTGGTTTGATTGGGTATACAAAATCGATCATGGGATTCGATTCCCTCCGCCTTAAGCTATAGGTCCCATAAAGCCCCCAGTGCAAACACGTAACGGCAGAGTGCCGGGGGTAAAGTGCCCCCCGCTCGTATGCCGGTAAATACTGCTCTGCTGGATATCCGCGCCAAGTGACTTGGTGCGCCCGGTCAGTGTTAAGCAGCCACGGTGTATCCGGTGCGTTTATAGGAGGGTGCACCGATGTAGGGTACCCAAATGGTCTTTCTTGCGCTAGCGCTTATCGCCTGACGACCAGCAGGTCGATAATCCCAATGGCTGTGAATCGAGCACTGCGTTACGAAGTCGCCCGCCCTTTCTACTGCCGCAAAGGGAGGGGTAGCGTTATGCACCCGGCATGTGTGCTTCAATAGTTGTGTCTTTCCCCCAGTCGGCGGGCTTTTGGATACGGACAAAAACCGAAGTGAAGTCTACCATCTTCGACATGGGCCGGATTTCGATTTCCCTGATCGATCTGCTGATCGGCCTGTCGCTCGCGATAGTACTCGGGGTGTTGATCGTATTTGTCTACCGGCTGACGCGCCGCGGGTTCCACTATGAGCGTTCTTTCCTTAGCACTCTGGCAATGCTTCCCGCGGTTATCGCCGTGGTGATGATGCTCATCGGGAGCAATCTCGCCCTTTCGTTGGGGATGGTGGGCGCACTGTCGATCATCCGATTCCGGACGGTCATCAAGGACTCGCGCGACATGGTGTTTCTGTTCTTCGCCATCGCGGTGGGGCTCGGCTGTGGCACGTACAGTTGGATAGTCATCATCGTCGCGACACTGTTTCTCTCGGCGACCCTGCTGATCCTGCATCTGGTTCAGTTTGGCAGGCCGATGCACTCCGACTATGTCCTGGTACTCTCGGGGCGCGGTCGGCGGCCCGATGACAGCCTCAAGGCCGCTATCAAGAAGCGCGTTGATTTTCTTGAGGTCCGCTCGGTCAACATCAGCGACGATGCGTGGGAGATCGTCTTTGAAATCCGGTTCTTCAAGGACCGCGCCATTTCGGAGGCGTACCTACTAGACGAGCTGAAACAAGATTACGGCGTGGAACGCATTTCCTTCCTTGCGCCCCAGCTGTCGTTACCTGTGTAGCCCAAGACCAGTTGCCATGAGATTCACCGGCCGCGTTTACCAGTCATTGGTCCTCTTCAACACCTTTGCCATCTTCCTGATCGCGTTGGCGGGCGTTTTCATTTGCGTGATGAAAAGAGACTCCCTGGGGCGAGGGCTGGACGCGCTGTTCGATCGCGAAGTGGCTTCATCGAAGTTCCTCGCGACGACGAATCTGGGTGCCGGGGACGGCCCGCGAGTCGAATATCCCGTCTACGACATTAAGATCAAGCCGGCTAACCTGCGTCAGATCCAGATCCAGGTTCAGCAACTGACCGAAGCCGGGATAATGGGCAACGATATGAAGGTATGGTTTCCGGCCCGTTTTTATCACGGTAGCGAGGGATACAAGGTTAAGATTCGCCTGAAGGGGGATATGCCCGAGCATTGGACAGCCGCCAAAAAATCGTGGCGGGTACGATTCGACAAGGACAAGCTCTTCCAGGGCCGTCGCTCCGTCGATTTGATCATCCCGGAGGACAAGCGTTACGAGGTCGAACCGGTCAGCTACGAGGTCGCCCGGGAACTCGGCCTGCTTGTGCCCGACAGCGGCTTCTGCCGTGTGCGGATCAACGGCGTCGACTTCGGCATGTATCTCTGGATCGAGAAATACGGCAAGGAGATGCTCGAGAAGCAAGGCTACGCTGTCGGTGAGATCTTCCGTCAACGTAACATCTGGTACCGGGACTACCTCACCGGCTTCGGCTTAAATCCCACCTATTACACCAGCAGCTTCAGCCACACACTGCAAGAAGGTCCCGGCGTGGGCTACTACGCCCGGCGCTGGGATCACTTTGTCACGCTCATTCGCGAGGCCGACGACGCGACCTTCCGGCGAGAAATCCCCCATTTGATCGGCGTCGAACAATACCTGACCTGGAATGCGCTGACGTGGCTGTTTGGCAGTACACATGCGTGCTGGGGCGACAACCAGCGCTGGTTCTATGACAATACCAGCGGCCTGTTCGAGCCGATCCTCTACGACATTAATCGCTATCCGATCCTGCTGCCCAACACCACGACCGGGCGACGCCAGTGGAAATTCGACCTGGTCGCGGGCGACATGTTGTCGCGGCGCATTATGGAGGTTCCCGAGCATCGCCAGCGACGCAACGAGATTCTTTGGCGACTGCTCAACGATGACCGCTTCGACTTGGCCCGACGCTGCGATGAGGCTTTTCAGCCGCTCCGGTTGGCGCTATTAAGCGGTGTCGGCGCCCCAAGCGCCCGCATCGTGGACGAGCGTCATGCCGAGACCATTCAAATTCTGGAAGCTAACCGGAAACACTTGCGGGAACTCCTGGCGTCTATCGGTCTCTTCGTAACGCCGGTATTGACCCTCAACGAGGGCACGCCGACCATCCAGTTGAGGCTACTGCCCGATTCGCGGAATCAGATCAGGGTCGAGCGTCTGAACTTAGTATTCAGCGAAGCGGTGGCGGAGCGGGTAGTGCAGGGGGGCATCCGGGCGGTCCTGACTGATCTGAACGGCTCCGAGCATGCCGTCGAAGACCTGAAAGTGACCATGCCCAATGCCAAAGCCGTAGCCGTTGAGTTCAAGGATCTGTCGATTTGGACACCGGTCAATCAGAAGCTGCACCGGGTGGCGGCCGAATGGCTGCTGCGACTTGAATTGCCTGGGATCGAATCCGCTAGGTGGAAGAAGCCAGGATTCCTTCTGGATATTGAGCCGCACTGCCGCAACTCCGTCAGCCTCGAACCCCCGCCCGAACACGAGACAATGACCTTTGCCTCGATTTACAGGTTTGACGGAGAGAGGCCTTCGCCGGTCACGCGGCCGGTAGACGACTTCATCGCTGACAGCGGGTTGCCGTTCAGGAAAGACGGCAAGTTCCTGGTACTGCCGAAGGGAAAGCACCTCGTCGAGCACGATCTAACAGTGCCGGCGGAATATGCGCTTCGGTTTGAAGCCGGGGCGGTGTTGAGGATAGCGCGGGGGGTCAGCATGATCTGCTACGGTCCGCTGAACGTGATGGGCAGCGAGGAGGAGCCGGTCCGGATTATCCCGCAGGAACCGGGCGCGGCTTGGGGCAGTTTCGCGGTCGTTCGGGCCGGGCAGCCGTCGCACGTGCGGCACCTCGAAGTTGAAGGAGGCAGCGAGGCTCACATCAACGGGCTGTTTCTGTCGGGGCAACTGTGCTTTTACTGGTCCGACGTGCAGCTTGAGCACTGCACGGTGAGAGGGGCCCGGGCCGACGACGGGCTCAATATCAGACAGGCCACGTTTTCCATCGACCACTGCCTGTTCCGAGATAACAGTTTCGACGCGTTCGACGGCGACTGGGTGCGCGGCACGGTGCAATCCAGCGTGTTCAACAACAACGGCGGCGACGGCATCGACTTGTCCTGGTCGCGTGTGCTCGTCCGCGATTGTCTGTTGTCCGGCATGGCCGACAAGGCTATCAGCGTCGGCGAAAAAAGTGAGCTCCTCGCCTTCAACAACGTCATCCAAAACTCGGCGATGGGCCTCGCGTCGAAGGATCTGTCCAATGTCAGCCTGTACGCATGTGTCTTTTGCAGGAATCAGATCGCCGTCGCGCTGTATCGCAAGAAGCAGATCTTCGGCGGCGCGACCGGCAGGGCCGTCGGCTGCCTCTTCTGGGACAACCGCAAGACCATTACTGCCGACGCGGAATCGAGCTTTGAGGTCTTGGCGGTCGGCGTTGATCACTGGCAGACGAACGAGCGCGTGACGGCCAGGAACCTGCTTCGCGGCGATCCGGCCCAGTACTACACGTGCGACGAAAAGGGTAACATCCTGCACAACCCCCGGGATGTCAGAACCTCACCCTTCCGAATCACCGCGCACACCGGACAGCCGACCTTTGGCGAGCTTTCGGTTCCCGATCTGAACGGATCGCCTGCGGGTCTGTGGCAGCCGCTGGCCCTGGATGCTCACAAGCTTGAATACTTGCGAGGTGGGAAATGACCGTTGCCACTGTCGAGGCACCGAGGAGCGTTACGACCCCGCTGCCGAAGGTCGAACGCCCGCACAACGGTACTGACGTTCCCGTCAGGACGGACACGCAGCGGTTCGAGTTGAAATACCGACTTGACCTGCTCACCTATCACCGGTTGCGGTGCGCGTTGCGTCCGGCCACTCGCCACGACGAGTTCTCCATGCGGGGATGCAACAACCGCTATTTCGTGCGGAGTCTCTATTTCGACACTTACGACTACCTGGCTTACGAGGAGAAGGTCACGGGCGTCGCCAACCGGATCAAATGCCGCATCCGCAGCTATTGGCCGGAGCGCGACAACGCCGCATTTCTCAAGGTCGAGCTCAAGACCAGGGTGGGTAACCTGGTCGGCAAGTTCACCGAGCGAGTGACATTGCAGGATTACGACTATTTCCTGAAGAGGCGGTTGTGGATTAATGAGCCGGGGCCCGTGGCCCAGGAATTTTGCCGCTTGGTTTTGCTGAAGGACTTGCGTCCGAAGGTGCTGGTGGACTATGAGCGCGAAGCGCTGCTGCCTCTGGACAGTAGCGATGTGCGTATCACGTTTGATCATGCGTTGCGGTTCGCTATCGCGGAGGACGTGTTTCCTTGTCAGGCCTTCTATCAAACGGCGCGTCCGCAATCCATCGTGATGGAGATCAAAACCCGCCGAGACAGACCCAGGTGGCTTGAACGTCTGGCTGAGACATACGAGCTTACGACGGTGCCCAACAGCAAATACACATGGAGCATCGAGCAGACCCAGCACAGCCTGTTTTGCTAACGGGAGCGGAAATGGTTGAACGTCATGCTGAGCGAAGCGAAGCATGTTGCCACGTTCTCAAGCAGATTCCTCGCTGCGCTCGGAACGACAACGTTCAACGTTTCCCGCTCGAAGTAATAGCTGCAGTTCCACGCCTGTCCATCCCGTTTATTCTGTCCTCCTTGCTATCACAGCACTTACGCAGCTCCCCGCTTGAGGCCCGGTGGGCTACGATGCTTGTGCATCCCGAATGTTCGGTCCCATTGCATAGCAAGGACTTGCGCGTTTCGCTGTGGTTCGGGCTGCCTCCTGAGAGGCCGAGGGCTGACCGGCGCGGCAGTGGGATTCCCCGCGAATTCTCATGCTTGGCCATTCTGCCTCCGGTGTTGCTGGCAATCAGTATAATAGCTTACACAGTAAGGAATTAGGGCTAATCCGCGCGGCGCAAGAATCGCTGGATGAGCACACCGAGCGTCGAGAACGATTCAGGACTCGGCTCCACGCACGACTCGCAGGCCTGCCGAATTCTGGCTGGCAACATCGGCGACACAAGCTCCAGATGGCTCGGTTCCTGCTCGCCACGCCGCCGGAGATGACGATAGCCGAACTCCGTGAGAGACTCGGAACGCCGCTTGGTCAGATCGCGACGGTCGTGGACGACCTGCAACTGAGACGGCGTCCATGAGGGTGCAAGTATCAGGCGGTAGGTAGACCAGGGCTCGTAGCAGCGCCCAACTTCTGCACCGTCGTTGATGCTGGCTGCGGTACCATCCTGAGCGGACGCCGCGAGCCGCTCACCTACGGGCAACTCGTTCCGTAGTTCGCCAGCAGTGCGGCCAGGTCGGAGAGGTCCACGTCGCCGTCAAAATCGATATCCCCATCGGCGTAGCTGGCACCGCTGACGGTTCCGTAATGAGCCAGCAGTTGCGCCAGGTCGGAAAGGTCGATGTCCCAATCGCCGTCCAGATCCCCCGGGCAATCGCACTCGTCGGGGATACCGTTCCCATTGTCGTCGAGACTCGTACCGTCGGCGATATCACATTCGTCGGGGATGCCGTTGTTGTTGCAGTCACCGCAGGCCGGGTCGCCTTCACAGTCGGCGATGTCCTGCCAGTCCGGCACACCATTGCCGTTACAGTCAGCTCCGATGCCTCCGGAGAAGCAGGTCACCAATCCATTCCTCCCACCGACCACCATCTCCCATGATCCGTCACCGACGATATCCGGAATGGCGGCGATGGCATCGACTGGGGTACCATAGTACATGGCTTCCAATACTGCCCCGTCCACCCCGTCGAGGAAGTAGGCGTAATTGTTGGTATACAGTGTACCGATCACCACGTCGTTTATGCCGTCGTCATTCAGGTCGGGAATCGCGGCAACCACTGCGGATTTGTCCGCAACGGGTGTAATCCAGACGAGATCCCCGGTCTGGCCGTCAATGACTCGGGCCGTGGTCCCAAAGTGAGCAGGAACGATATCGGGGTGTCCATCGCCGTTGACGTCGTCTAGGCGCGCAAAATGGGTAATCGCACCATATCCGCCGCCAAAGTACTGCTCAGCTCCGGTGGTTGCGTCCAGCCCATAAATCGATCCACCCCCGAAGCTGAAATCCCCAACGATCACGTCGCACACCCCGTCCGCGGTGAGGTCGTCAATCTGTTCGAGTGCCCACACTGAGCTTCCGTCCACCAGGTACGTCCACTCAATAGAGCCATCGGCACCGTCGATTCCGTACACGCGTCCCACCGTTTCGTTTTCATTGGACGCGCCTGCAACCGCATCCGGCTGCCCATCTCCAGTGAAATCCTCAACCCCGATCACCGAAAAACCCGGACCGCCCAAAGGCGTTTCCCAGATTGAACCCCCGGTGAGGCCATCCAGGCAGTAGGCACGCTTGGGACCTGTGTCGCCTGCATCGTCTCCGGTGGCGGCGAGAACGTCAACGACGCCATCCCCGTTATAGTCAAAGCTGCAGTCCACCTGATAGACCCAGCCGCCACCTCCATATTCGTGCGTATCATGGGTCCAGATCGCCAGCCCGGTTCGACCGGACAACGTCCTGATCAAACGCCCCCCCCACGCGGATCCGACAACCACGTCATCGTAACCGTCCCCATCAACATCTTCATTTATCTGCAGCGCGTCCGGCGAATAGACCGATCCGGCATAGATTTCATGCTCCCACAAAACATCTCCCGTCCCATCCGCGTTACCATTGAAGCACCGTATGAAGTCATCCTCGGAACACACGATGACATCGGCAACACCGTCGCCGTTGATATCAGGAATCGCTGCGATCGCCTTGGGACTGTTGTCGTAATCGGTGTCAATAAGGTAGGACCATAGTACCTGCCCCATTGGATACTGGCTCTCCACGCCGGTGCCGCTCAAGGCGACGTTCACGGGGTTCTGATAGGGGTCATTACTGTAGATCGCCGCAGTTGCGGCGTAAGCTGCATCGGAATCGGGGTTGAACCACACGCCTATGTCGATGGAGGATAACGTGTCGATCTGAACGGGCAAGGATACCGCGTCGTCCAGATAGAAGTGGGGATCGTCGATGAGAATATCATCGACCGTCAATACCGCGTTACCGTGGTTGCGAATCTCCATGAACCATCTGGTATTTGCATTGACTCTCACCGCCCCATAGTCGTGTGCGGTTTCGGAAACATGGATGGCCGGGTCCGGATATACGCCGTGGCCGGTCAGCGTGAGTTCCTCCTCCGGGTGGATGGGGTCGTTCGAAAATACTGTGGCCGTTGCATCAAGCGGAGCGAAATCATCCGGGGCATACACCACGGTCAGTTCCGCGCTGTCGAGCGGCGATATGACTACCGGAAATACATCCGGGCTGGAAAGATCATCGGGCGGGCTGAACGTCATGCCCGTCAGGATCAGGTCCGCGGTTCCGGTGTTTTCCACGGTCGTCTGCCAGGAGACTGAGTCGCCGATGGAGACCGGTCCAAAATCATGGCTGGTAACCAGGATGTTGATCTGCGGTGTTCCCCCGCCCGCGAGGTCGACTTTGTAAAGATAATCCTGATCGTACCCTTCGCCGTTATCACAGTACCACAGGAACTCTCCATCCCAGACCACTCCCGCTGGGTCTGCCCCCTCCGAGGGATGACTTTCCAGGAGGTTGCCGGTCGCGGGGTCGATTTGGTAAAGCGTGTCGCCCCAATAATCAGCCATCCAGAGCTTGCCGTCCTCAAGACAGAGGTCCCATGGTTGGTTGTCAGGAGCATCGAACTCATCGAGAATCGCTCCGGCGGCGTCGACCTTGTACAGATGGCCCGGGTCGGAATAGTAGCGCGCGACCCAGAAATCGCCGTCATCATAGGCAATTCCCGACATGTAGTGCGCGGGTAGATCGAATTGTGTCAGGAGATTCCCGTTCCAGTCCAACTGCATGGCGACAGCCGGTGTAGAAGAGCTTCCCGCGTGATCCGTTGTCCAGAGATACGTCCCATCGTAGGTCAGTCCAAACGCATCCTCTTGCGGGCCGGTGAACAGAAGTGAGTAATCCCCCGTATCGGGGTCAATCCGGTACACTCGGTTCCCGTCGGCACCATAGATTCCACAGTAGAGATAGGTGCCATCATAAGCCAAACCGGAAGCCCCCTCAGGGATTGAATGTGTGGCCACAATCGTCCACGCCTCTCGATTGGGCGCTCCGCCACCCATATCCGGTGAGAGACCGGTTACATCGTCGTCTGCCGCTGACGGAACAGCAAATGAGAACATGATCGCCGAGTAGAGCAACAACACCACAAGGCCGACGCGAGTATCTTTTGTCATTGTGGTCTTCTCCTACAAATCGACAGCCCAAACCCCTGACAACCGCCTTGCCCCAGATCTGAAGATCCGTTCCAGCGAACCGCCGCAACGCGCAATCTGAGACCCCCCGTTTTCCGAGATTGCCCATCTGCCGCCTCCGTGCCCCGAACGGACATCGCCCATTTAGAGCGCCTATCAAAACCGGGTGGCACCGGCGTCTCGCCCGTGTCGTCACCGGCGGGGCGCCGGTGACGCCCTAGTTTTGTTAGCGACACTGAACGAACTTGTATACGTAATATACCAGAACAGGCTCCTCGACACAAATGCAGATCGCGGATCGCGTGGTTTTCACCGGAGCCGAACAGCTTGGCTTGGGTGGAGCCCCGGTGGCACTGAGCTTCCCGTTGGCTGCGTCGCCGGGGCCAGCGGTGGGGCGTTCGTCGGCGTCTATGCGATCAACACGGCGTAGCCGAGCACCATCGAGCATGCCGGTCACCTTGGGGAGGCGGCTCGGGCGCTCCTCGATTTCGCCTCTGCCAGGTAGCGCGGCCACCTGTGTTACGCGTTGTCACGGTTTCCTGCGGGTGCTCGACATGCAAGAGGTCACTGGTTCAAGTCCAGTATCGCCCAGTTCGCTGACCGTTGTAAGCGAAGAACGCACGAGCGGTCAGCCCCCTGTCGCACCACGAGCACACTGGGCAGCACTGCGTGACTCGCCGGGGAAAACGAGTTTATCTCGGAGTCGATGAGCAGCAGGCGCTTAGGAAATATCGCCGGCTGACGCCGTCGCGACGCGCCGGCAGCAACTCCCCGAAGACGGTTTGGCGATCCTTCGGCTCATGGATTCGGACGATTCGTCCCGTCCCGGCCCTCACAAGTTGGTACTCACAAGCATTTCACATCTTATCGGAAACAACAATTTCGACCGGGTTTTCTCTTGCGCCAACCCTACCCTCGGCTCCCACGGTTCAGCTTTTCCCGGACGCGCTCGGAAGCCGATTGATCTTGCCTTTTGCGGGCCTAGTATTGAGTGAAAGTTGGGTGTCGCCATCCCCCGACTCTCTGATGCTTCAAACCCTTTCTCACCGACCCAAGCGGGTCAGCCGCCGAGTGGAGTGGCTGACCCGCAACTTTTTTGGTTCATCCGGGAAAACGGGAAAGGACACCTCCCAAACGCTGAACCCCGAACCCTGAACCCCGAACCCTTAATCCTACGCCGTTCGACTTCCCGCCCCGCATCCGTAGAATAAGATTTTAAGCCGATATTGAGTTTGAATAACGATGTGCAGGAAGGACCCCAAGTGACGCGATCGGCCGACGATGTTCGCAACGAATTTCTCGAATTCTTCCGCCAGCGCCGGCACACCATCGTGCCGGGCTCGCCGGTGGTGCCTTATGACGACCCGACGCTGTTGTTCACCAACGCCGGCATGAACCAGTTCAAGGATGTCTTCCTCGCCACCGGCACCCGTAAATACACCCGGGCCGCCGACAGCCAGCCGTGCATCCGGGCCGGCGGCAAGCACA
Source organism: Phycisphaerae bacterium (assembly GCA_030612705.1). Taxonomy (GTDB): domain Bacteria; phylum Planctomycetota; class Phycisphaerae; order UBA1845; family Fen-1342; genus JALSRY01. The sequence continues at coordinate 19,529 of JAUWNI010000070.1, forward strand.
ACGACCTCGACGACGTCGGCCGGGACACCTACCACCACACCTTCTTCGAGATGCTCGGGAACTGGTCGTTCGGGGACTACTTCAAGAAGGAGGCGATCGAGTGGGCCTGGGAGCTGCTCACCAAGGTCTGGGGGCTCGACAAGACGCGCCTGCACGCCACCTACTTTGAGGGCGACGAGTCGGAGGGGCTCGAACCGGATCTCGAAGCAAAGGAACTGTGGGCGTCCGTCACCGATATCGACTCCGCGAACATCCACCCCGGCAATAAAAAGGACAATTTCTGGGAGATGGGCGACGTCGGCCCTTGCGGGCCGTGCAGCGAAATACACATCGACCTCACGCCCGACAAGAGCGGCGCCGCGCTGGTCAACGCCGGCGACGCCCGCGTAATCGAAATCTGGAACCTGGTCTTCATCCAGTTCAACCGCGACGCGGCCGGCAAGCTCACGCCGCTGCCGGCCAAGCACGTCGACACCGGCATGGGCTTCGAGCGCGTCTGCGCACTGCTGCAGGACAAGTCCAGCAACTACGACACGGATGTGTTCACGCCGATCTTCCGGAAGATCCAGGACATTACCGGAGCGCCGGAGTACGGTGGGGCGCCAATCGTGTCAGAGGCGCCGCGGGTTTCAGAAGAAGAGCCTCGGGCTTCAGCAGACGAGCCTCGGGCTTCAGCCCGTCCGGCGCCGGGAACACGGGAAGCGTCGAACCGTGCTCCATCCGATGAACCGCGCGGGCTGAAGCCCGCGGCTCTTCCTGGTAAGTCGGATGCGACTCGACAGGAATCGGGTTCTCCGCAACCGGAGCAGGATGCGCCTCACCCGGAGTCGAATGCCCATCAACAAAACATGATCGACGTTTCGTATCGCGTCATCGCCGACCACGCCCGCTGCCTGACGTTCGCGATCAACGACGGCTGCATGCCCGACCGCGAGGGCCGCGGCTACGTCCTCCGCCGAATCCTCCGCCGCGGCGTGTGGCACGGCTGGCAATACTTAGGCATGCGCGAGCCGTTCCTGTACAAGCTCGTCCCCGCGGTGGTCGACACGCTCGGCGACGCGTTTCCGCAGCTCAAGGAAAAGCCCGACCAGATCGCCGAGATCATCCGCGAGGAGGAAGAGGCGTTTCTTCGCACGCTTGACCGTGGCATCACCCTCTTTGGCTGGGCAGCGGGAACTTCGGTGCTCCGGACCTTCAAGAAGCAGTCCTCGCGAAGCGCTACACTTGGGGGCCCTTACGATCTGATGGTGAGGTTTCACCGCACCGTCGGCGCTAAGGCCGTAACAGTATGGGAGCGCGGTGGTCATTATCGAATTGAAAGTTCCGACAGATTCCTGCTAGTCAAGCACAATGATCAGTCTGGGCATCAGAATCCGCTACGGGAATTCTCACTGGACGATTTCTCGCCAGAATTGTTTCGCGAGCTGGGTATGCCGCAACCCGTCCTTTCTGGGGCTGATGCGTTCACGTTACACGACACGTACGGCTTCCCGATCGACCTCACCGAGATCATAGCGCAGGGGAAGGGACTCTGCGTTGACATCGGCGAGTTCGAGCGCCTGATGGATCAGGCCCGGGAGAGAGCCCGCGCGGCCCAAGTGGCGTCCGCGTCGTGGCTCGAAGACGTTATTCCCAAGCGTACGCGTGGGGCATCTACAAGCTTCGTAGGTTACACGCAGTTGAGCGTGGACAATGCAACTGTCGACTACGTCTTCGCTGCCGATGGAACCGAGCGCGAAGCGGGGCTCCAAACTGGGGAAGGCGGCGTCCTCGTTCTCAACAAGACTCCGTTCTACGCCGAGGCCGGCGGACAAGTGGGTGACAAGGGTGTTATTCGAGGAACGGACAGCGAATCCTGGGAATTCGCTGTCGAGACGACGCAGAGAATCGGCGACACCTATGTCCATATTGGGACTTGCATACGGGGCCCGATCCAAGCGTCACGTTTCGGAAGCCCCTCAGGCCCGCGTGCCGAAGGCGCGCTGCTGCCCCAGGTGCACGCAAGCCGGTGGGTCACAGCAACCGCGGAGGTAACCGAGTCCGTTCGTCGCGACACCATGCAGAATCACACCGCCACGCACGTGATGAACTGGGCGTTGCGCGAGATGCTGGGCGATCACGTGCAGCAGAAAGGCTCGCTGGTCGATCCGGAGAAGACGCGCTTTGATTTCTTGCACAACAAGGCGCTGGCGCCTGACGAGATCGAGCGCGTCGAGCAGCTTGTTAACGACAAGATCGCGCAGAACTTGACCGTCTACGACAAACCCGTTCCGCAGGAGCAGGCCCTCAAGATCCATGGGCTACGGGCCGTCTTCGGCGAGAAATATCCCGATGTCGTCCGCGTGCTCTCGATCGGCACGCCGGTTGAGGAACTTGTCAAAAAACCCGACGACCCCGAATGGCGAAACACGTCGATCGAGTTCTGCGGCGGGACGCACGTCAAATCGACGGGCGAGATCGAGCATTTCGCGATCGTGAGCGAGGAAGCCGTCGCCAAGGGCATTCGCCGCGTTGTCGGCGTCACCGGCACAAAAGCGCAGCGCGCCATCGAACGTGGCGCCGAACTGCTGAAGCAGGTGGATGCCGCCCAGGTTGCCGAATTGCAACAGACGATCGCCGACTCGACCCTGCGCGTCGTCGACCGCGCAAAACTCCGCGACGCCGTCAGCGAGCTGCAAAAGATCATCAAAAAGCAACAAAAGCAGCAGGCCGCCGCGGCGAAGGACATCGTCGCCGACAAGGTTGATGAGCTGCTCAAGGATGCTCCGAAGGTCGGCGATACGACGATCGTCGTCGCCGAGATGCCGGACCTCCCGCTAGACCAGCTCAAGACCGGGGCCGACACGATCAAGCAGAAATGCGGATCAGCGGCGGTCCTCTTCGGCGTCTGGGTCAACCGTCCATCCGAACCCGAAGCGCAAACGAAGGTCCCATCCGAACCCGAAGCGCAAACGAGGGTCCCATCAGAACCCGAAGCGCAAGCGGGACCGCGGCAAGGCCCTGCTCCTGGCCGCGATGAGCAACGACCTGATCAAGCGTGGCCTCAAGTCCGGCGACCTGGTCAAAGCGATCGCCCCGATCGTAAAAGGCGGCGGCGGCGGCCCGCCCACCATGGCCCAAGCCGGCGGAAAAGACCCGGACAAAATCCCCGAAGCCCTCGCCGCGGGCCGGAAGTGGATCGAGGAAAAGCTGTGTTAGAGCCAACCAGCCCGGATAATTCAGTGCGCCGTGCAAAGGCGCGTGTCTTCAGTGGGAGAGGATACCCACCCGGCAACTTTCGCTCCAGCCGGTAGCAATCGGAGCAGTCGTGGAGGTAACGAAGCGGCTGAAGCCTTCGGTGTAGAGGG
>JAUWNI010000069.1 GCA_030612705.1 Phycisphaerae bacterium
GCCTCGGGCTCCGCCGTGAAAGGTCGCGTCCCCCCCCCGGCGCGCCCGTAGATTGTTCAAATCTTGCCCCCTCCTCCTACCGCCACGGGGGGTGGACGCTACAGGGCCCGCGCCGAAGCCCGCCGGACAGTGTCATGGACCCCCATTTGAACAAGGCCGGTGGCGGCGTTGGCAAAGGCTTGCCGAATCGATAGCATACTAGGTTCATGCGACTTTCGACCGGTCAGTACGCTGTTCGTTTGACCTGTGGGCTGGGGTTGCTGTTGCTGCCGGCTGTACAGCAGAAGGTTTGCGCCTGGCCCGTACCACAGGAAGCGGAGATACCTCGACCGGCCGAGCCGGACTGTGCGGCGGGTTCGGACGAACAACCGAAGCGGAAAACGAAGCCCCCGTTGACGTTGGCGGCGATGCTGCCCGATGTAGTCGCGCCGCGCTGGCCGAGCCATACGCACCTGTCGGCGGTGCAACGCCTGCAACCGCTGCCGATCGCGACCTGGATGGACGGCCCGGCGGGTTTCGACGACCAGTCGGGAGCGGCCGCGGGTATCGACGCATTTTTCGCGGCCGGCTGGTCGCGGCATCCCGCGCCGCAACGGCTGCCGACCTTCGGCAACGCCGGCCTTCGATTGATTCGTGTTTACCGGCACGTCTTTCAGACCAGCATCCTGAAAACCGGACCGCCGCGCGCGTAGTTAACGGAGCCGACTGCTCCGTACGCGTAGTGTGGTTTGTCGCCGTCCCGGCGCGGGATGGCGGCGGTTTTCGCGTTTCATTACGTTTTCCGACAAAAGGAATTCAGCATGTGGGAAAAGAATCTAACACAACGTCTGATTCTGATCGCGGTTGTACTACTGATCGGGATCTGGCTGATCACGCCGCCGAGTGAGAAGCTCCGCGGCGGCCTGGACATCGAGGGCGGCGTCTCGATGATCTTCGAGATTCAGGAAGAGGAGGGGGATGACAATCCAGACCTCGCCGAGCAGATGAAGCGCCTGTTGCAGCGGCGGGTCGACCCGCGGGGCGTGTACGACCTGAAGTGGCGGACGCTCGGCCGCAACCGGCTCGAAGTCCAGATGCCGCTGCCGCCCGAGGAGAACAAGCAGCTCAAGGCCGACTTCATCGACGCCCGTGAAGCCCTGCTGGCGACGAACGTCAAGCGGAGCGAACTCGAAGGCGCGCTGCGTATGAGCGGCCAGGAGCGCGAGGACAAACTGTTGGTCCTGGCGGCCGACTCGGCCGAACGCCAGCGGCTCCTGCGCGAGGCGGCCACGACCTATGACGAATACACCGCGGCCTTGAAGGCCTACCAGGATGCACAGAAAACCGAACAGCCGGAGGCGCCGGCCGACGAAGCCGAACCAACGACGCAGCCCTCCGTTTCTTCGGAGCTGCGTCTGGCCCGGCGTGACGCCGAGGAAGCCCTGGACGACGCGATTGACGCGGTGTTGCGGACCAACTTCGACGATCGGCGTTTTCAGGAAGTGCTCGAGATGGAGCCGGGCTCGCCGCGGCATAAGAGCAGTATGAAAGACCTGCGCGAGCGTTACCCGACGCTGGTTGATGAAATCGATCTGGTTGTGGAGAGACACGCCGCCTGGCGAGCTCGGCGCGCGTATCTCGAAGGTCCCGCCGATCTGCGCCGTCTCTTGCGTGGGGCGGGCGTGCTCGAGTTTCGCATCCTGGCCGAGCCCAGTCCGGAGAACGTCACGAAGTACGATCGCTATCGCGAGCAGTTGCAGGAACGCGGTCCCCGGCCAACGGAGGGGGACACCGAGCAATGGTTCCCGATCGACAACCCGATGGCGTTCCTCAACCTCGACTCGCCGGCGGAACTGCGCGACTACGACGTACGCTCAGCCCGTCTCTGGGTCGTCGACAAACGCGACGAGCAGTGGTACGTCCTGTCCAAACGCGGCGCCGAGCACGGCCTGCTGGCCTCGCACGGGGCCGGGCCGAGATGGCGGCTCAAGAGCGCCGCCGTCGGCCGCGACCGCTCCGGCCGGCCGTCGGTCCTCTTCAAGCTGGATCCGGTCGGCGGCTCGATCTTCTCCGAGCTGACCGGAAAGAACATCGAAAAGCAGCTCTGTATCTTCATCGATGACGTAGCCTATTCCTCGGCCAACATCGCCTCGCGGATTTCCACCTCCGGCGAAATCACCGGCGAATTCGGTCGCGAGAAGGTCAATTACCTGATCCAGACCCTCCAGGCCGGCTCGCTGCCCGCCCGCCTCAAGGACACGCCGCTCAGCGAGCGTACCATCGGCTCGAGCCTCGGGCATACGAATTTGCGCAAGGCGTTCCGGGCCGGCGTGATGGGTGTGATCACGGTTGCGTTCATCATGATCGTTTACTACCTGGTGAGCGGTTGCATCGCGAACGTCGCGCTGCTGATGAACATCATTCTGGTATTGGCGGCGATGGCGATGCTCGGAGCACGCTTCACGCTGCCCGGAATCGCCGGCGTGATCCTCACCATCGGTATGACGGTTGACGCCAACGTGCTGATCTTCGAGCGCATGCGTGAGGAGAAAGCTCGCGGCTCGTCGCTACGAATGATCATCAAGAACGGGTACGACAAGGCCTTCAGCACAATCATCGACGCCAACATCACCACGCTGCTGATCTGCGTAATCATCTACTACGTCGGCAGCGAGGAGATCAAGGGTTTCGGTCTGACGCTCGGCTGGGGCATTGTTTGCAGCTTGTTCACGTCGTTGTTCGTGACCCGCACGATCTTCACGCTGCTCGCCAAGTACAACCTGATCAAAAATATCACGATGCTGCACCTGATCGGCGTGCCGAAAATCGACTGGTACGCCAAACGCAAGTTCTTCATCCCGATTTCGCTGGTCGTCATGCTCGTCGGCCTGGTCTTGCTCTACGAACGCGGCATGAAGGACACACTCGACGTCGAGTTCCTGGGCGGTGTCAGCGCCGAGGTGGCACTCAAGCCGGAAGCCGCCGCCGATTACGACGACGTTCACATCCGCGACCTGCTCGCCCAGGTCGGCGAGGCTATCAGCGAAGACGGCGAGCGCTTGGCCGACGCGACGGTCACGAGTGTGCCGGGCGACCCGACCGCGTTTCGCGTCGAGGTGGCCGGCATCCCGGCCCCGCGCCTGGCCGCGATGATTTCAGAACCGCTCGAATCCGCCAACCTGTTGCAGCGTGGTGGCGTCGACGCCACCTCCAGCGAATACACGGTCATTCTCCGGGGCAGTGATATCGCCACCGCCGAGACGCTCCAGCAGGCGATCCAAGAGCTTGCCGGCACCGGTGAATACAGCATCCCCCTGGCCGGCGGCAACATCGGGCACGCCAACATCGGGCTCGTCACCGAAACCGGCAGCTCCGAGGAGCGCGGCCGTTACTGGAACGTCACCACTACCGAAACCAACAAGGCCCTCGTCCAGTACGCCCTGGTCAAGGCCTTCGGCGACGACCTCCAGATCCAGCCACGGATCACGTACGTCTTCCACGGCGACGGCTCGCAGCCGTACCCCATCACTAATCGCCGACTCGAAGCCACGATTCCGGGTCTGCCGCCCGGGGCCGGCGGCGACGTTACGGACTACCTCGGAGGCGTGGCGTTGTACTTCGACCAGTTGTCACCCCCGCAGACGCTTGACACTCTGCACGATCGGCTGCGCAGCATGAGGCTACAGCCCGATTACCAGGACCTGCCCTGGCGTGATTTCAAACCGTTCGGCGTCAAGCAGGACAGCGTCAACGCGGACGGTGATCCGGTCTACAGCGGCATCGTGATCGCCGTCGGTGATCCGACCATCGCTTACGATGAAGACCGTAATGTGTGGCTGACGGAGTTGGCCCAGCCGGAACTCGGCTTGGCGATGGCCACGTTCGACAAGGAACAGACGCTGCGAAAGGTCACGCAGTTCAAGCCGCAGATCGCCGCCCAATCCACCACGCGCGCTTCGCTCGCACTGCTGCTCTCCTGGGCGATGATCATCGGGTACCTCTGGATTCGCTTCGGACGGCCGGTCTACGGCATCGCCGGCGTCGTCGCCCTGATACACGACGTTCTCATCGCACTCGCCTTCGTCGGGATCAGCGGCTGGATCGGCGGCGTCAATCACCCGTTCGGCAACGCCCTGCTCATCAGCGACTTCAAGATCGACATGACCATCGTGGCGGCGTTCTTGACCATCATCGGTTACTCGATTAACGACACGATCGTCGTTTTCGACCGTATCCGCGAAACTCGTGGGCGGCTCGGGGCCGTCACGCCGCAGATCATCAACCAGAGCATCAACCAGTGCTTGTCGCGAACGTTGCTCACCAGTGCGACCACGTTCATCGTGCTGCTGGTGATGTATATCTTCGGCGGTACGAGCATTCGCGGGTTTAATTACTGCATGATGATCGGCGTGATTACCGGAACGTACTCGTCGATCGCAGTCGCCTCGCCGCTACTGATGGCGCATCTGGGCAGGAAGGTTCAACCCGCCATGCGGTAAGGACGATTGGGCGCTAATTTGTTCTATCGGCGCCGCCGGCCCGTGGTATAATGCGTGGGAACCGCGTCCGGGTGGCGTGGGTTCCACGTTTTTTCACAGGGTGGTGTGCCATGCGCGCTGAAGTGAAAGTCGGATTGATTGTTGGTGTGGTCGCGATAGCCGGCGGCGCGATCTGGTGGTTCAGCGGAAACCCGAACGAATTGGATTATTTGCCGATCGACAAGCCGGCGGTGGACGCAACAGCACCGGGCGACACGACGCTCGTCAAGGACGAGACACCGACGCCGACTGGTTCGCGCCGGCCCGCTCGGTCGGCGCCGGAGAGGCATGAGCGGACGTTGCCGACCCCGGCTCCAGCCCGCCGAACGACGCCGACGCCCAGCGAAGGCACCTCGCCGCCGGGCGAGCGCGCCTCACGCGCGCCTGACGCGGAGCCATCGGAGAAGCCGGCGGAGACCTCGACGATTGGTGACGAACCCGTAATAACGCAGGCCGACCGCGCGGCGGCGGATACAACCAGCGGGATAGACCGCAGTCGCCCGGCCGATTCGCCCCCGCCCGTCGTGGAATTGCCCCGGCGTCGCGACTTGGGCACGACACCCGGTTCGCCCAGACCGTCCAGGCAAAAGACCTACACCATCCAGCCCGGCGATTACCTGATCACCATAGCAGAGGAGGAGTATGGCGACGGGCAACTCTGGAAAGCGATCAAGGCGGCCAATCCCGATTTGGACGAGAATTGTCTGCGGATCGGCGAAACGATCAAGCTGCCGGCGCTCGCCGAGGCGACCCGACTGATGCGCGCGGAAGGACAGCCCGTTGCGGATCGAGAGACCCCTCCGGCACCGGACCCCGACCAAACCCGCGTCGCCCGGGCGACGTACGTGGTCGAACGCGGCGATTCATTGATCAAGATCGCCCGCAACGTGCTCGACGACGACACACGCTGGCGGGAAATCTTCGAGCTGAACCGCGACCGGCTCGATTCGCCGGATGTTCTACGCGTAGGCATGGAGCTACGGCTGCCGGCGTCGGAAGACGAGTAGCGCGGGATGCAAGGATTCAAGGGGCCCAGGGGCCAAGGGTCCAAGAGTTGAAGGTCGCCAGCCTTCCTTCCCTTTGATTCTTTGATTTCTTGAATCCTCGCATCCTTCCCCATCACACCCCGGTGACCGGGGGCTATAATCCGACATGTAACAGGTATGGTGGCCTTGTTTGCCATTCCGGTCGCCCCCGCGTCCTGCCGGACGCGGTCGGAATGACACGCAAAACTCGCCTGAGTTGCGAGGACACGACGGCATGATCATTACGATTGACGGACCCGCCGGTTCGGGAAAGAGCACCGCCGCCCGCAAGCTCGCGGCCCGGCTGGGGATTCCGTACCTCGACACCGGCGCGATGTACCGCGTCGTAACGCTGGCGGCACTCCAGGACGGGATCGATTTGCACGACGAAGACGCGCTCACTCGCACCGCCGCCAAGGCCGAGTTCGATCTCGACTGCGGCCCGACGCACGTGCGCGTCAGGCTCCGCGGCCGCGACGTGACCGAGGAGATTCGCTCGATGCGGGTCAACGAGCGCACGCGTTTTATCGCCGCCTCGCCTGGCGTTCGCCGCATCCTGGTCGAAAAGCAGCGTCAACTTGGGTTTCGCCTCGGGTCGATGGTGACCGAGGGGCGCGACCAGGGCAGCGTCGCGTTTCCCGACGCCGACTTCAAGTTCTTCGTCGACGCGACGCCGAAAAGGCGGGCCGAGCGCCGCCTGGTCGAGTTGCTCGCCGATGGCGAGGAGGTCACGTTCGAGCAGGTGTTGGCGAACGTGGACGAGCGCGATCGGACCGACTCCGATCGCGACGTCGGCCCGTTGACCGTTCCGGAAAACGCCGTCACCATCGAGACGAGCAATCTTTCAATCGCACATGTGCTCGATCGTTTGCTCGCGGAGTTGAGCAAAGCCGGCGTGAAAATCCCGCTAAAAGGACCGGACCGATCAGCAAGCCAAACTCCATGAAACACTTCTACCGTTGTTGTCGGGCTGGTGCCCAAGCGCTCTTACTGCTGCTATGTCGCGGCCGTGTGTTCGACCGGCACAACGTGCCGCTCACGGGCGGCGTGCTGTTGGTTTGCAACCATCAAAGCTTCTTCGACCCTATCCTCGCGACGCTCGCGCTGCCGCGCGAGTGCCATTACATGGCCCGTGATACGCTCTTCAAGAACTACTGGTTCAGAAAACTGATCCGGTCGCTCAATGCCTTTCCGGTCAAGCGCGGCACCGCTGACGTAGGCGCGATCAAGGAAACGCTGCGGCGGTTGAAGAAAGGCGCGCTGGTGACGGTCTTTCCGGAAGCGACGCGTACATTAGATGGGCGTGTACGCCCAATGCAGCCGGGCGTGGTGCTGATCGCGCGCAAGTCCCACGTGCCGCTGGTGCCGACGATGATCCTGGGGGCGTACGAGGCCTGGCCGCGTCAGTCGGCGGTGCCCCATCCGGCACCGGTCATCATCGCCTACGGCGAACCGCTCCGACCCGATCAGATGAAGGACCGCTCCGAAGAGGACTGCATCAACATCCTGCGCGACCGCATCCTCGAAATGATGGCGCGATACCGTCGGCATCCGTTGCTCAAGGACCGCCTCAAGCCACTGCCGGCCAAGTGGGGACAAGGGAACAAAGTAACGATGTAACAAGGTGACAAAGGGACAAAAGCGCGCGCGGTCGCCGGTTTGTGCTTTTATCACCTTATCAGTCCGCCGCAAAAGTCATGTAGCGGCCTGCGCCTCGCAGGCCGAACGCCCAGAGCGGCGTTTCCAGCCTATTACGGCCGGCGAGGCGCCGGCCGCTACGTCATTCCCGCCCCGTAGTGACTTGTGCGGCGAACTGTTATCACCTTATCACTTTGTCACTTTGTTACTTTGTTACCTTGTTACCTTGTCACCGCTTGGCCGGTAGCGCGCGATGCATCCCGGCGCTTCCTCGACCTCGACGCACGTCAGACGCACGCCCGTCGGCAGCAGGCCGCCGAGTTGATCGGCGATGTGTACGGCGACGTTTTCCGCCGACGGATTTCGCGTCGCCAGCGCCGGCAATTCGTTGAGATTGCGGTCGAACAGGATCGCCAACAGTTCATCGAGTCGGGGTTTGATTTCGTTGAAATCCAGCAGCAAACCGTTGTTGTCGAGCGCCGGACCCGCGAAGGTGACGGTCACACTCCAATTGTGGTGGTGCAGCGGTTCGAGGGTCCCGTCAGGCAGGCGTAGCTGATGCGCGGCGATGAACCTTCCGGATACGCTGACCTCAAACATCTCGTCGCCTCTGACGCGGAGCACGATTCGCTACACGTGCCGTGCAAAGTTGGAATTCTAGTGCATTCCCGCGTGACTTGCCCGCCGCCGTGCGCTTGCCAACCGAAAGCGGGTCCATAACACTTACGGTGGGCTTCGGCGCGGGCCCTGTAGCGTCCGCCAAAACTATCATGCCCCCACCGAAAACATGTTCGGGATTCTTAAGTGGACGCTCGACAATTGCGGCAAGCGGCCCAAGAATACGGGGGGAAGAGTGTGATATGATTGTCCCCCGGCCGAACAGGGGGCCGAGTAGATAATACTATGCGTATCTGTTTTACCAGCGACTTTCACGGAAGGCGCACTCTTTACGACCAACTCGATACACTGCTCCGCCGCGAGCAGCCGAATCTCGTGATCCTGGGCGGCGATATGCTCCCCGACGGGCGGGAGCACGACCCCGACGGCACGCAGGCGGCCTGGGTGCACGAAGTTCTCGCTCCCTGGATCGACACGCTCAAGCAGGTCGTGCCGGGGTTGGCCGTGGCTTGTTGCATGGGAAATCACGACTGGCTGCGCAGCGAAGCTGCCGTACGGGCCGAGCAGGACGCCGGTCGCCTGACCTTGCTCGAAATGCAGCGCGTCTGGAACTATAAGGGGGTAAACTTTCTCGGCTGCCCCTTCTCGCCCCCTACGCCGCACTTCGTCAAGGATTACGAACGGCTGGACACGCCCGAGGACAGGCTGCCCGATTTCGAGGGCCCTATCTGGGCGACACAAAACGGCAGGGTTCGTCAATTGAGCGTCGAGGAGCATTTTCGGCAAAGCCCGACGCTTGACGCGGAACTCGCGCCGCTTGCCACGCCCGACGATCCCTGGATTCTCGTTGCTCACACACCACCTTACGACACCAACCTCGATCGGCTCCCGAACCTGGACTACCCGATCGGCTCGAAAGCGGTGCGGCGGTTCATCGAGTCGCGCCGACCGTTTTGCGCCCTCCACGGACATATCCACGAAGCGCCCGAGGTCACCGGCGGCTACTTCGACGAAGTCGGCGGCGTGCTCTGCATCAACCCGGGTCAGACACACGAACGCCTGCAAGCCGTCCTGTTCGACACGGACGAGCCGCGCGCCACGCTGCGGCATACGGTGTTCGCATGAGCGCGGCGGCGGGCGGAACCAACTCGATCCGGGATGAGATCATCACCCTGATCGGCTATCGCGGCTGCGGCAAGACTGTCATCGGCCGACAGCTCGCCGAGCAGCTCGGCTGGAGTTTCATCGACACCGACGAGGTAGTCGAAGAAAATGCCGGACGGACGATTCGCGAAATCTTTCAAACCGACGGCGAGATGGCTTTTCGGAAAATGGAAGCCGGCGTGCTCGACGACGCGCTTACGGGCCGGCGGCGCGTCGTCGGTGTCGGCGGGGGGGCCGTGCTGGCCCGACGAAACCGCAAAGCGATGCGCGCTGCCGGCGAGTGCGTCTGGCTGACCGCCCCGCCCGGCGAATTGCAGCGGCGAATCGAGACCGACCCCCGGTCGGATTCGCGGCGGCCCAACCTGACGAATCACCCCGGCCTGCCAGAGGTCGAAGCGGTGTTACAGGCCCGCATGCCCGTCTATGAGGCCACCGCCGACCACGTGATCAGCACCGTCGACCGTTCCGTCGAGCAGGTCGTCGAGGCGGTCTTGGAAAAGCTCGGGGTCACCACGCGCGCGACGGAAGAATCCTGATGGCGTCGGCAACGATCGGCCTGTTCGTTTACCTGCTCGGCCTGTGCGTCGGCAGCTTCTTGAACGTGGTCGTCTATCGGCTGCCGCGCGGGCTTTCGATTTCACAACCGACCTGGTCGTTCTGTCCGCATTGCCGGACGACGCTGAAATGGTACGACAACCTGCCGGTATTGGGCTGGCTGCTGCTGCGGGCGCGTTGTCGTTATTGCCGCAAGCCGATCTCCGCCCAGTATCCGCTGATCGAGGCGGTGACGGGGTTGGCGTTTGTGCTCACGTATTATCTGCTGTTTGTTGTCGACGCTCGTGTTTTGCGGGTCACGGAATTCGGTGCCATACCGTTGGCGGCGGGCTGGCCGACGGACGCCCCCTTGTTACTCGCGTGGCTCGTGCTGGTCGCGGTGCTGATCGCCTGTTCGGCGATGGACCTGATCTTGTACGTGGTTGACACGCGCGTCACGGACGTGGCCCTGGTAGCGGGAATTGTCTTGTACGCGCTGTGGCCGCTGCCCGAACCTTTCGCCGAGCGTGCCGCGACTCCCGCCGCCGCCGCCGCCGCCGTCGCGTTTATCGTCAGCGGCGTGATGTTGTGGCTGACAAATCGGCGAGACGCGACCGGCGACGAGGAGGAACTCGAATTGGCGGCGGCCGGCGACGGGGCAGGCTCGGCCGCGCCCACGCTGGCCGACAACATAGCGGCGGTGCTGGCGATCGTGATGTTCGTCGGGCTCGCGATCTGGTTGTTGGCTGGGGCCGCAAGTTCAGCCCCGAGCGAGAGCGGGGCGTTTCGCCTGGTCGTGCCGGCGGCAATGTTCTCACTCTTTGTCGCGATGGTATTGACGGGCGGACAGCCGCGCGAGGTCGATGATGAGCTTCACGCCGCCATCGAAGCCGAGGCGCCGGGAGCGCGCGGAGCGGTCTTGCGGGAATTGCTCTGGCTCGCTCCGGCCCTGGCGGCGGCAATCGTCACGTACTTTGTCGTTCGCCACGTGCCGGCGGTTGGCGACCTATGGCGCAGCGCTACGTGCTGGACGCCGATCGGACGTTTTACTCCGTTGGGCGGGGCGGCGTTCGCGATCCACGGAGCGATCGTGGCGGCCGCAGCCGGGTGGGTCATCCGCATTTTCTTCACACTGGCCTTCGGGCGCGAAGCGTTCGGCACCGGAGATATCTACATCCTCGCCGCCGCCGGCGCGGTGGGTGGGTGGGACATAGCGATGTTGGGCTTCTTGCTGTCGGTGCCGATCGCGTTGGCCGGCTGGATCGTCAGCCTGGTGCTCAAACGTATCGGCATGATCCCGTTCGGGCCGCCGTTGGCCATCGGCTTTTTGGTCGCGCTGTGGCTAAATCAATACGCCGCCGATTCGGCCACCACGTATTACAACGACTTGGCGCTGGCGTGGGAGAAACGACCCGACGTGGTGTTGCTCGGCGTCGGGATATTGTTAGTGGTTCTGCCCATTTCGATCGCGCTGGCCAAATTCACCCGCCGACTGGTCGAACCCGAAAAATAGTCCAGTGCTCTGGCAGTGTTGCTTTGATGGGTTCAACCCGAGGAGCCGCGGACTTCAGTCCGCCCGGTCGTTCGGTAAGAGTAAATTCTACTCCCCGCGGCATCTCCGCGCGGACTTCAGGCTCGCGGCTCCTTAGAACTGCGCTCCATCCCTCAAACCACAAGTGACAGAGCACTAGGATCCGCTGTTCGGCGGGGGAACTTCCTGCTGTACGAGGCGCGCCCCTTCCGAGGAGGGTATGTCCCGCGGATTTGGGACGTGTACGGTTCGCAGGGCGTACAGCGCCATGACGCCCCAGATCAACAGCACGACGCCGATCCCGGACGCGACTATCGAAAGCCGCTTGCGTGACTCGACGCTGATCGCGATGCCCCACGTGATGCAGAATGTCACCAACCCGTTGCTGAAGTGGTAGACCGCCGAGATCAGCCCGATCAGGTAGATCGGGAACCAGATCAACCCGGGCGGGATGTTGGCAAAGCCGCGCGCCGTAAGCTCGAAGGGATTCGGCGCGCCGGGATACACCTCGCCGCCGAACCAGTGCGCGAACCGGAAGTGCCCCAGGTGCACGATCACGAAGACGACGGTGATGATCCCGGTCCATCGTTGCAGGAAGAATCGCCAATTGTCCGCATACGGATACTTGGTGACATTGTTACGCGCCGTCAGCGCGATCACGGCGCCGTAGATACCGTGAAACGCGATCGGGGCAAAGATGAACAGAATCTCGAGCCAGATTAGATAGTGCAGCTCGTGCAACCAGTGAACCTGCTCGTTGAACTTCTCCGGCCCGAACCACGCCAGCGAGTTGGTCAGCATGTGCTCGATCAGGAACGCGCCGATCGGAATGATACCGGTCAGCGAGTGCAGCCGACGCAGCATGAAATGATTACGAGTCGTCCAGTTCTCGACGTCCTGTGTCACGGTTGTTCTCTCCGGCCCGCATGGGGCATAGGGTGTTCCCGCTAATCGATTGTCGAATCAGCCATTATATTGTCGGCGTTCGGCCAAACAAGGGACGTGCGAAACACGCTGTTTACGAAAATAATCCGGCTGCTACAATCGCCGCTTTCCAGGTTCCAGCGGCATCGGTCCCAGGCGCGGCGGGATGTCACAATCGCGATGAAAAAAATCCTGCAAGACTTTCAAAACCTGCATCGAGCCCCCAACGACTGGAAGCTTGACGACTACGCGCCGCACGCCTGGCGGCTAACCCGTAACGTCTGGATCCTTATGATCGTCCTCTGCGTCGTGCTCGGCGCCGTTATGCCGCCGCACAATCCCGCCAAGATGTTCGACGAGTACCGCCCGTTTACCATTTACACAGTTATCCTGCTGGGCGTCTGCGGCGTGGTCTGCGCGCAGTGTGCTCGGCTCGCCGTCACTGGCGGACGATTTGCCTGGACCCTGATGGCGATCGGGTTCTTCTTTCTGGCGGTTGATGATTTGACCGGAATTCACGAAAGACTTGACAAGATCCTCAACCACTCCATTGGCTTAGATCCCAAGGCCGCGCTGCCCGACCTGCTCGACGCCGGCATTATCGTGCTATACGGGATCGTCGGTGTGATTGCCCTATATTATCATCGCCGTTGGTTTTTCAAACTTAGGGGGTTCACGCCCGGCATCGCCAAGGCGGCCGGTGCGGCTGTGATAATGGTAATCCTCGACGTGCTCGGCGATCTGGTGGATGGACAGGTGACAAAGGTCCTGCTCGGAATCATCGAGGACTCATTCGAGGCCCTGGCCGTCTCGTTCTTCTTCTGGACGTTCGTGACCGCCCGCTTCCAACTCCGCCGCCCCGGGGAGTACCCGCACTCGGATTCCCCCCCGGCGTCCCCTGTGTCCGCCACGCCGAATACAGACGGATAGCAGCCCGCCGTGAAATTCATGTAGCGTCGGGTCTCCGTGCCAGACGCGGGATAAACGCGGCGTTCCACGGCCGACACGGGGGTCGGCCGCTACAGTCCGTGGCCGGTGCCGACTTTTGCGGCGGACGGATAGCCCTGCTCACAACCGCCGTTGTTTTTCTATCGCAGTGCATAGACCGCTGTTTTGTCGTCGCGGAAGACGCATTCGAAGAAATGTTCGTCGGCGAACTTGTCTAGCCCCCGCCACAACTCGCGTTCCACGCTTCCGACGAACACGTGCGTGATTCCGTGTGCGCCGAGCGATTCGTGACAACGCCGTGCTGTCGCGGGTTGTTCCAAAACCTCGACGACCTCTGCCAACGCTCTTTGGTGCGCTTCGGCGTCCGCCGGAAAGAAGACCATCGTGTCCTGCTCAAGCGTTGTGACGCCGATCTGTTTCCGCGCGATCTGCGCCAGGTTCAGTCGTTCGGTTCCCCAGTGTGCTTGAATGACGGCGGCGGCGGGCAGGTCGTGGCGGAGAAATCGGTCCGCCGCGGCCTCTTCCGCGGAACGCAAAGCGATGGGATGCGCGATAACGCGCAGGGGGCTGTCTTTAGAAATGTATCGTCGAACCGCCGTCAGGGGCGCTTCATAGATTCCCATCGGCAACCCCAGCAGCAGAATCACGCTGACGAAACACGCCAGCCGTAACCGTGGTTGGCGTGGAGATTGACCGTGCAGGGTCCAGCCGAGCGGATTGAAGAACGTGGCACGCCGCATCCGCGGCGCCAGGACCCCCCCGGCCAGCACGGCGCCGGCGGCCATTGCGACCATCATGATTTTCTGACCGAAATCGTTGTGCTGGAAGTTGCTTCGCACGCACACAAAACCCAGCAACGCGACGATTGCGGAAAGCAGCAACAAACGCAGGCCCGGATCTTGCCATGCGCGCCGCCAATAACGACGCGGCGCCAGCAACGGAAGGATCAGCAATGGGCCGAGCTCCAGTACCAACACCCACGGCAGATCGAGCAGATTCGCGAGCACTCCCGGCGGGGCCAGCCGGCCGAGCAGCGCGTGGGATTGGTACTGCCATTCGACGGTGAGCCCTTTTTCTTGGCGTAGCGACATCTCCGCATAGCCGCGCAGACTCGGGCTTGTAGCCGCCAGCATCAACAGTGCAACCGCGAGGCTGCCCGCCAGCCGTTGGAAAGCTCGGCGAGGTCGGCGGTACTGCCCGGCAATCTCGACAGCAACGAAGAGAACGAGCCCCGGCAGCACGCCCAGCGCGACCCACACCGACGACCCGACCAACGCCGCCGCGAGAACCGGTCCCAGGATGAACCACCCCTTCCACCAACCCTTAAGCGACAGGACATAGACGGCGACGAGCGAGATCAGCACGCCCTGCACGTTCTGCGGCGACCAGATCATCTGGTTCAGGAAGTTGTGGATGCGCACGGGATAGTCGGCCCAGGCGTCGAGTGTGATTACGGGCCTATGCTGGATAACCAATGGGATGATGTCGAGCCCGCCGATCGCGGTCGCGAGCAGGGCGGCCAACGTCGCCGGACCGTCTCCGCCGGTGAAACGCTTGACGATCAGGTAGAATATACCGGCGGTGGTGATCCCGACCAGAGCGCTTTGCAAGCCGAAGGCTAGTTCAATACTCAGGCTGCCCGACCACGCCCGCACCGTCGCCGGTATCAGATAGAAGAAGTGGTAGTAGTACACCGGGCCGGCGGCACCATCCGCGAAGAACGGGTTTCCCAACGGCAGCGGACGCTGCTGGAGCGAAAACAGCACGCCGTGGTGCTTGATGAAATCGTGAATCAACGCCGGCATTGGATAGCCGCGCAGCTCGGTCGGCCAATAGGGTCCGATGGTGGCGACGGCGACCAGCACTCCAATGATAACGGCGACGACTTTGGTCGCGGTGCGATCAAAGAGCCGTTGTTGAGGGCTCGCGAGCCGCTGTCCGTCTACGGGACGTTTAGCCCCGATCCACGCATAGGCCAACGTCAGCAGCAGCCAGACGACGCCGAGCAGCGGCCAGACGCCGTTCGTATAATGCCAGACCGGATTCAGCACGACCGGCGTGACGGCGAGCGAGATCGCCACGGCCAGCACAACCCGTCCCGCCACGTCCCAACGATCCGCCAGCCCGCAGCCCCGCACGATCAGACGCCCAGGCAAATAGCACAACAGCAGCAGCCCCGCCGGCGTCGTTAGTGGGTCGACACGGATCGCGACCAGGCCCGCCAAGAGAGTCGGCAACAGCCATTCGTAACGTCGCAACTTGGTGATCGAGTCGGCGGTCAATGTTTTTCGCAAGGTGGTCGCGGAACACTTGTCGTTCGACGAATTATATCCGGCGCGCACCTGCGCACCAGCGCGGCGGCGGTGTTAACGACGACCGGGGTGGCACGGTCCAGCATCGCCCCGAGGAGCCCTGGTTCCGGGTGAAACGTTCTCGCGACGCTGGGCCGTGGGGGCCGGATTGCGCAATCCCTCAAGCGAAACGCCACGGCCCAACGCACGCGACGAGGCTGTCACGGCGCGGCGTGTCTTCTTCAACGCGTGCGTTGGACCGTGCTACCCGGCCGTCACGGGGGTCGGCCGCTACAGCCTATGGGCGTTACGGCATATCGTTTACGTTGGATGGGTTCGGTAAGTTCGTTTTCCGGCCGACGACGCGATACACGAGCCCGTCCCGGACGAATTCGTAGCGCTCGAGTAACCAGGGCGGGCAGTAGCCACGTAGCGGTGTCACGATGTAGACACGCCCCGCGGCCAACTCCTCGGCCAAGCGCGGCTCGGTGAACCGTTCTTTCGCTTCCGCCGAGTCGTCCAGGGGTGGAAAGACCTTCACGTCGTCCCGCCAACGCCGTAATTGCTGTAAATAGTGGATGGGGCGGACGGTCGTTCCATCGGCGATCAGGATAGTGTCCTCGGGCAACGTTTCACGCAGCTCGCGCGCGAAGCGCTCCGGACCGCGATACCCTGTCTTCCAGGGGTGCAGGAAATAGTCGTACTCGTCACGATACGGTACCGTCCGGGAGACACCGAGATGGAATCCCGCGGCACGCGCCAGGCGCGGCAACGGAACGTATACAACGGCGGGAAGCACGGCCGCGACAATGAGCACAACACGCCACGGGGGCTTTCGGTTCTCCAGGAAGCGCGCGGCCCCGAATCCGATCACGACCGCCAGCAGGACGAGCGACGGGATAAAGAAAGTGTATTGGTCGAGCACGTCATAGCGAACCGCCCAGACAAGGTGTAGTGCCAGGAGTGCGAACAACATCGCGCGCAATGTCGCCAGTCGCAGCCTGTAAAGCGCGGCCAGGCCGGGAATGACGAGCAACACCGCCGGCGTGGGAAAATTCAATCCGAGGTAGAGAATGCTATTGATAAGTTGTCTGCGACCCGGCACGACGTTGAGCACGCGGTCAGCAAAAGCGGTTCCGAAGAGCGCCGAGTAGACGGTGGACCCCAATGCTTCTCCGCCCACGAGCTGCGCGATGATCAACGCCAGATAGAGGCCGGCCCCGGCAATCCAGGCCAGCGCGAGCAAAGGGAGCATCCCTACCCGCAGTTTGCCGTGCCATAAGAACCATGGAATCAGGACCGCATAACACGCCAGGCTGAGCACCGCCAGCATGTGATTGCTCACCCCGAGCCCGTTCAGCAGAAACAAAAGCACCAGCCAGCGCGGCTTGCCGGTGGCGGCATGTTGGTAAATGCAGAGCAGCTCGGCGCTGAGCAGGGCCGTGCTGATGGTATAGACCTCCGCCAGCGCGCAGTGCTGCCAGAAGGTGTGTGCCACCGCCAGCGAGATTGCACCGATTACCGCCCCGCCGCGCTGCCGCGTGACAAGCAGCAGGAGTAAAAAGACGTTCGCGACGGTGACCGCCCCGAACAAGACCGACACCAGGTTGGTCTTGAAGGCGGACTCGGCAAACGGGAGGATTTGAAATGCGATTGCCAGCGCGTAGTACAGAGGATGACTCAGTGCCAACCCTATATCGCCGGTGATATCCTGCTTCAACACGCGCACCTGGGCCAGTCCGCTATCCTGCCAGAGCACGCCGGGGGCCATGCTGATCGTGAAAAACGCCAGCGCGGCGATCAGTACGACCCAATACGCACGCCACGTGTGCGATGACTTCGCGACCACGGTTGGCTGCGCGTCTTCGTTTGTGCTTTGGTGGGGCATGCCGGAAATCCATACACGCAATGCGGTCACAAGACCGAAACCGAGCGGGTCGGCTCAGTGTACCGGGCAATATGCCACGAGAGAACCTCGGGGGCAGCCCTGGTCTAAACGCGGGGCGGACGATTGGTGTAAAATGCGCTTGTGCCGATCCAACACACGACAAACATGCCGCGCGTTGCCTGCGACGCCATGTGTGGCGGCCTGGCCCGCTGGCTGCGCGTGTTTGGCGTCGATACGACGTACGCGCCCGGCATCACCGACGCCGAGTTGGTCGAGCACGCCCTCGTGGAAGCTCGCATGGTGGTTTCGTCCGACCACAAGCTTTTCGAGCGACGCCTGTTCACAACGGGTGAATTGGACGGGTTGCTGTTGCCCGTCGGGCTGAAGCTGCGCGAGCAGGTGCGCTTCGTCTCCGATCGGCTGAAGCTGAAGCCGGGATTTCCGCGTTGCACGGCGTGCAACGGCGAACTGTGTCCGGTCACTCGGGCCGAGGTCGGCGACGTGGTCCCGGCCCGCAGCCTGATCTGGGTGCGGGATTTCTTCCGCTGCGAGTGCTGTGGGCACGTTTTCTGGGAGGGCTCGCATTGGCGGCGAATCGGCCCCGAACGTGCCGCACTCGATCGCCAAGTTGTTGATGGCAAAGAGGTTAACAAGCCGAAAGACGGATCGCCGACTTGAATGTACAAAGCCGATACCAGCCCAATTCCGGCGACAAACCCGCGATTTCGCTTGACCGCAACGCCGGGAAACCGACACTATACAATGGATATTATCACAATATGAAGGGGTAACGATGGACGTCAATACAATATATCGTGGTGACACCCTCGAAGTGCTTCCTACCTGGCCGGCCGGTTGCGTCGATCTCATCTTCACCGACCCGCCTTACAACATCGGCTACGTCTACGATAAATACCACGACGACCTCCCCGACGATCAGTACGTCGCGTGGTGCCGGGATTGGATGGCCGAGTGCCAACGCGTGCTGACCGATACCGGGTCGTTCTACATCGCGATCGGCGACGACTTCGCGGCCCAGTTGCGCATGCTCGGCAAGCAACTCGGATTGCACCTGCGAAACTGGATCATCTGGTATTACACGTTCGGCCAGAACATGAAAAACAAATTCTGCCGCTCGCACACGCACATTCTCTACTTCACGAAGCACCCGAAAGAATGCACCTTCAACGATCACCTGCTGCGTTTCCCCAGTGCCCGGCACACCGAGTATCAGGATCTGCGGGCGAACCCGCATGGGCGACTCCCCAACGACGTCTGGGACGAATTCCCCCGCGTCTGCGGCACATTCAAGGAACGCGACGGCTTCCACGGCTGCCAGTTGCCCGAGGCGATGCTGACGCGCGTCATTATGGCCAGTAGCAACCCCGGCGACGTGGTGCTCGATCCGCTGCTCGGGACCGGAACAACCGCCGTCGTCGCCAAACGCCTCGGTCGCCGCTATGTCGGCATAGATATCTCACCCGAATATGTCAGTCGTGCCCGCGAGCGGCTTGAGAACGTGTGCGATGAGAGCGAGGCCGAGCCGGTCAACGGCGTCTGGCCGGAGTTGCACCGCGAATTTCTGATACAGCTTTACCGCGAAACGAAGGTGACGCTGGAGAACTTGTTGCCGAACGAGGTCGCATTGCGCGTGATCGCCACGTCGCTGAAGGCCCGGACCGGGGCGTCCTACGAAATGGAGGACGTCCGAGAGGAGTTCGAGCGGCTGGCGGAAGAGAAACGATTTCCGAAGCTGCCCAACGACACGCGTTTTGCCGCGCGCAACCACGTGACCAGCGAGGGCAAGCGTTACAAGCGCCAGGTGTTCCGCCAGCGGAACAGGAAGACGCGGGTTTCCACGGTATCCGAGAGCCTCTTTTCGGCGCTGTGACCGGCCATATTTCAGCGATATCAGCCGATGTTCTTATTATCCGGAGGCGGCCTTTGCTCCGGATGGGTGGCCCATGGCTTTAGCCGTGGGGGACGCGAATCGAAGCCCTATTCGTGTTCCCCACCTCTAAAGAGATGGGCCACCCTTCGCGTTATCCATCATTCCACGTGTCACGGAGCACCAGATTCCTCCGCGTGTCCGCCATCGGCGGACACGGTCGGAATGACATTCAGGCGCCACCCACTTTCCCGACGCTCACCCTTTGGTCCCGGCCGGTGTTCGTTCCGGTTGCTTTTTCGCGGCCATCCGAAATAATGACACCTTCATAAGCTTGGAAGGTGGTTGCTCATGGCAGACTACAACGATTACAACGAGCGCAATGGACTGAGCCGTTCTCGCTGGGTCGAGGCTTGGCTGGAATACGGCGGCTGGGTGGTGATCGGGACCACGCTGGTGTGGGGTATCACCGCGCTGGTGCAGATCAGCCAGGCCGAGGAGACCTCCGCGCGGATCGTGCTCGCCACGCTGGCAAAAATGTTCGGCGGCGTATGGGCGGGCGTGGCCTTGTGGGGGTTGGGCATCGTCATTCGCCGACTCGTGGCCATCCAGCACGCCGGCGAACAGGCGGCGGCCTCACACCGCGAATGGGCAACCGGTCGGCGCGGATCAGCCGCGGCCGACAAGCGTCTGGAAAGCTCCGACGACCTCAACGAACTGACCGTGCTGATGCGTGAGGTCCGTGACATCTCGTTGCTGAATGAAGAACAACGCTCGTTGCGTTTGCAGGCCCAGGGCAAGGCGGTGCTGAGCTTGTTACAGCGCGAGGTGCCGGTGCTGCTGCGCGAGCATAACTGGATCGAGGCCCGCAACCGCGTGCAGGAAGCCCGCGAGCGTTTCCCGAGCTTTTCCGAGTGGGACGCGCTCGAACAGCGGATCGAGCAGATGCGAGCACAGGTGGAAGCGCGCGACATCGAGGCGGCCGAGCGGCAAATCGAGGATCTGACCTCGCTCGGCGCGTGGGACCGCGTCGCCGAGGTCATGAACGAGCTGCTCGAACGTCACCCGGATGCGCCCCGGGTCAACGAGTTGGCCCAGGGCCTCCGCGCCGATCGCAACAAGGCCGAGGCCGAACAACGCGCCCGGCTGATGGCCCAGGCTCAGGAAGCCAGCAACAGCCGCGAGTGGAAGGCGGCGCTGACGGCAGCCACGTCGCTGATTCAACGTTTTCCGAAGTCACCCGAGACTCAGGCGCTGCGCATGCAACTGCCGACGCTTCAGGAAAACGCCGAGATTCAAATCCGCCAGCAGATGGAAAGCGAGATTCGCGATCTGATTAAGGAACATCGCTTCGACGAGGCCCTGCGCATCACCCAGGAGCTTCTGCAACAGTACCCCGACTCTCCGCAGGCGTCTGTGTTGCGTGAGCAACTCCCGCGACTGGAAGAAAAAGCCACCGCGATGGGACCGCGGTATTAGAGCATTTTTACTTTATATGTAGCGTCGGCCCCCCGTGGTCGACGTAGGCTAGAGCGTGTTTCGACAAAGTGTAGCGGCCCGCGCCCCGCGCGGCCGTAGACGGCTGTGGGCAAACGCCGGCCGCGCGGGGCCGACGCTACCCGCTGGAACCGTCAAGCCTTGGCGGTTTGACTTTATCGAATTGCAGTATTAGCAGCTCGCTCGAAATGACGTGGTGATTATATTGCCGCCGTCTCCGCGGGCAGTCCGTTGGCGATCTCGATCACTTCCAGTTCGCACTCGCGATCGTCGAGCGTCAGCGTTTTTCGGTCCCCGACGCGCAGGCCCATCAGTTGTTGGCTGACCGGCGCATTGTAGTTGTAAACGCCCTGTTCCACGTCGGTATCGAACGGCCCCAGGAATGTCATCACACGCGTCGAACTATCCTCTACGTCGCGCAGCGTGACACACGAGCCGACGCCGATGTGTCGGGTCGGAACCTGGTAGGTTTCGATCGTGTCCGCCAGGGCGAGTTCTCTGTTCATCTGCGCCAGCCGGGCCCGCAGAAAATCCCGCTCTTCCAGGGCGAACTTGTATTCCGAGTTCTCGCTCAAATCCCCGTGCGAGGCGGCCTCGCCGATCCGCTTGGCGTTCTCGTGCATCGTCACGTTGACCAGATGGTCGCGATCCCCGATCTTGCGTTTGATCCCGCCGGCGGTGTTCCAGAGCACGTCCGGGTCTTCCCACGGTTCGAGTCGTCTTTTCCGGACGATGAAAACCTCGGGGTGAACCTCGCGCAGCAGGTCGAGCAACTTCAAGCGCACATTGTTGCCAACGCCTTCGAGCCGTTCCAGTTGCCTCCGCAACGTGATTGCCCGATCCGCCGTGATGCGTCGGAGGCACTCGCCCGCCCGCGCGTAGTTGCGCAGGGCGATCGCGGTTCTCGTTCTAGCACGGAATCGTTTCATCACTTCCACGCCGGGATTGAGCGTGCGGCCCAGGGCGCTCAGTGTCTGGATCAGCACGGCGAACAGGTTGTCGTCGGCCGGCAAACGCAGACCAGCCGCGTCTTTCGGTCCCTTCCATAACCAGTAAATGATTTCGGGATAGTCCACCGGGTCGGCCATGGCCGTGTCAATGTGCGTTTGGACCAGGTCCACGACTTCCGCCTGGCGGGTCATCACGACGAGTTGATCGAGCAGCGGGGCGGCGGCGGATGGCACCAGCTCGGCCGCCCACCGCGCCGCGTCGTCCGGCCGGGCGACTGCCAGGGCCGCCAGCGCGCGGGTCCACAGCGTCTCGTTTTCGATTCCGGCGATTAAGACAGCCGGGTCGTTGCTGTTGCGAAACATTTCGAGCGTGAGTTCTTTCGCATCTTCGCCGAGCCCGTCGGCGATTTTGTCGATCCGCTCGCTTACCAGCGCACAGGCCAGTGCCTCGGAGGGTCGCGGCGTTTGAATCGCCTCCCGCCGCCTATCCAGGTGCGCCCGGCAGCGCGCCAGCAGGCCGACGTCCGGCTCCTCTTTATTTTTTTTCTTTTCGCGCAGGTAACCTTCGAGCGTCGCGAGCCATTCGCCCGGCCCGCCTTGCGATTCAATCGTTTCCCATGTCGCGTCTTCGAGCGTCCACACCTCCGCCGTGTAACGCAGCAGCACCGGGGCGCGGCCCTCGATAATCACGTGCGGGCAGCGCTGCAATTTCGTTCGCGCCTTGGTCCACCACTTCGACCACTCCTTGGCCGACAGGTACTTCGGAACCAGCTCGCTCTTGAGCACGTCCTGATCGATCATCTCGCCGTGCGCGTGGAGCAAGCCGACCACGACGGCGACTGGATCGGATTCCAGCAATTCCGTCAGACTCTCGGGTTTCAACGCCCGCAGCACGCGAAAATCATCAGGCGCGATGCGTTCATACTCGCGGGAAAGCTCCAACGGTGTGATCGTCTTCGAGCGCCGCGGATGCCGCAATGTGATCAACCCACGCTCGATATCGACGTCGAGCACCTCGACCACGACCTCCTCGGTTCGGCTGAGCAGATAATCGCCCGGCTTGAGCGTCAGGCAGGCGTCGATTAATCGGATGGCGTTGCGCGTGGGCCGTCCCGCGGGCAGCCCGGACATGTCGAGCAGAGCGTCGAAGCCGGGCTTGTCGCCGTGCACCTGCCGATACAGTGCCACTAGGGTCTCACGTAGCTCGTCGTTTTTCGGATCGCCCAACAACGCAATGCGCGCAATCTTGAGTGCCGCCGACGGATCGCTCCGCGGGTCGGTATTTTCGAGCACCATCTGCCCGAGCGTGGCGGCGCGGTCGGCGTGCGAATGACGTTCCAACTCCTCGAACGGCGGCACCAAGTCTGCAAGCCGCAGACTGCCACCCTCCAGGGCTTCCAGGCATAAGCTTTCAAACCCGTCGAAATCTTCTTCCCTGACCAGTTGCAGTAGCTTCGATGCTGGCATGTAGCTCCTTCTCAATCCGCCGACGAGACACCGATGTTACCCATGTAGCGGCGGGTCGCCGTGCCCGCCGAAATGACCGGTTGAAAACCGGTCCCACAAGTTAATGTAGCGGCCCGGCCCCCGACCGGCCGGCGGTTGATGGATTGGTTTCATATTGTACCGCCGGTGGGGGGCCCGGGC
>JAUWNI010000157.1 GCA_030612705.1 Phycisphaerae bacterium
TCCTTGGAACTACGCTCCATCCCTCAAACCACCAGCGACAGAGCACTAGTGCTCTGCCACAGTTGATCCGATGGATCATCGTTGATTGGGTGGCCCATCTCTTTAGAGGTGGGGGACGCGAATGTTCGGCTGATTCGTGTCCCCCACGGCCGAAGCCATGGGCCACCCATCCATCAATTG
Source organism: Phycisphaerae bacterium (assembly GCA_030612705.1). GTDB lineage: Bacteria > Planctomycetota > Phycisphaerae > UBA1845 > Fen-1342 > JALSRY01. The sequence goes on from JAUWNI010000157.1 coordinate 181, forward strand.
AGGTGTGGCGGAGCACTAGATTCCTCGGCGCTGCGCTTCTCGGAATGACAAGTTACACCCGCAAGTAACGCCTCCTCCCCCCTCACTCCCCCTCCCACTTCCCCCCCGGGACTCACACACGATGCGATTCGAAACGTGTAGAATGGCCGCCGGAACGATGAGAGCTAAACACTACGACGTGCTGGTGATCGGGGGCGGTCACGCCGGCGCGGAGGCCGCCTGGGCCGCCGCCCGACTCGGCGGCAGCACCGCCATGGTCACTTTCCGGCGCGACGCGATCGGACGCATGTCGTGCAACCCCGCGATCGGCGGTATCGGCAAGGGCCAGATAGTCCGCGAGATCGACGCGCTCGGCGGGCTGATGGGCATCGTCGCCGACGAGACCGGCATCCAGTTCCGCATGCTCAATCGCCGCAAGGGACCGGCCGTCTGGGCGCCGCGGGCGCAATCCGATCTCGAGGATTACGCCGCCACACTTCGCCGCTACCTCGAAGATTGTTCCAACCTGACAATCATCGAGGCCGAGGTCGAATCCATCGAAGTCGAGAAGCTGACGAAACATAGCCGCAATTCAGCGGACGTCGAGAGCGTAGTCACCGGCGTCATCCTCCACGACGGCACACGGCTTTCCGCAACCGCGGTCGTCGTAACCGCCGGCACGTTTCTGAACGGGCTGATGCACACGGGTGATGAACGGACGCCGGGGGGGCGCATCGGCGAGGCGGCGGCCATCGCGTTGAGCAACTCACTCAGGCGTCTCGGGCTCGAACTCGCGCGTCTGAAGACCGGCACGCCGGCCCGTGCCCATCGCGATTCGATCGACTTCAGCCGCGTTGCCGAGCAGCCCGGCGATCCTGATCCGGTCCCGTTCTCGTTCATGCACGACGGTGTCACCCAATCCCAGGTCCCTTGCTGGATCACGTACACAAACCCGGCCGTCCATGAACTGATCCGGTCGAACCTGCATCGGGCACCGCTGTTTACCGGGCAGATCGAATCGCTCGGCCCGCGCTATTGCCCAAGCATCGAGACGAAAGTGGTACGATTCGCCGACAAGGACAAACACCAGGTTTTCCTCGAGCCGGAGGGCCGTGCCAGCGAGCGGATATACCTCAACGGTATCAGCACATCGCTGCCGCGGGACGTGCAGCAGGCGATCATCGGGCGGATTCCCGGCCTGGAAAACGCACGTATATTGCAGTGGGGCTACGCGATCGAATACGACTTTGTCCCCCCCGAGCAGATCGACGCGACGCTGATGACGAAGCGGGTGCGGGGGTTGTTTCTGGCGGGGCAGGTAAACGGGACGAGTGGCTATGAGGAAGCCGCCGGGCAAGGACTACTGGCGGGAATGAACGCAATTCATTATTGCACCGGCAAGCGTCCGATAATACTCGGTCGAGATCAAGCGTACGTGGGCGTGATGATCGACGATCTGGTAACGCGTGGAGTTGTTGAGCCTTACCGCATGTTTACGTCACGAGCCGAGCATCGTATGTACCTGCGCTACGACAATGCCGACGCTCGTCTGACGCCGTTGGGCCGTGAGGTCGGGCTCGTTGACGATGCTCGTTGGGAACGATTCCAACGCAAGTCTCGCCGATTGAATGAGCTTCGCGCGTTGCTAGACGGCATTCAGCACGAAGGCAAGTCGCTACGACAATGGCTCAAGCGTCCGGAGGAAGATGGGCAACGTTTTTCAAAAATGTACAGCGAGCTGTCGGACCTGTATCGGGAGACCGACGTCTGGGCCAGCGCGCTGGTGGAAGTGAAGTACGCCGGCTACATCGAGCGGCAGCAGCGCAGCCTGGAGCAGTTTCGTCAGATGGAACAAGAGCGAATCCCGGATGCTTTTAACTTCAAGGAAATAAAGCACTTACGCTTTGAAGCGGCGGAGCGTTGGACGGCTATACGACCGCACAGCGTAGGGCAGGCAGCGCGTGTGAGCGGTATTCACCCGACGGACATCACGGTGCTGCTGGTCGCGCTGGCTCGGTGCGAACGAGATTCACCTCCCGTGTAAGAAGCTCAAGGTCCGTAAAAATTCAGTTGCCAACTCAACCTATTCCGCGTATATTACTATAAGATAGGGTATATGGGTAAACTTGCGAGATGCGGTATGGACAAGAACACGGCACAACACGAATCGAACACGAAGAAAAGCGTGTTCACGACCGGCGAGGTGGCCGAGATCTGCAAGGTCAGCCAACAAACGGTGATCCGCTGTTTTGACGCCGGTCGGCTGAACGGATTTCGCGTGCCGGGATCGCGCTTTCGGCGAATCCCGCGCGAAAGTCTGATCCAGTTTATGAAAGAGAACAACATCCCGCTCGATCAGCTTGAAATGGGCAAGAAGCGGGTTCTTGTTGTGGATGACGACCCGGCAATTGTCGAGATGCTGGTCGAGTTGCTGGAGCGCGACGGCCGATTCGAGGTGCAGACCGCCGTAACCGGTTTTGACGCCGGTCTGCGGACCAAGGAATTCCAACCCGACGTCATTGTGCTCGACTATATGTTGCCGGACATCAACGGTAGCGGGGTGATTCGTAGCGTTCGTTCCGACCCGTCCGTAAAGGATGTCAGCATCATCATCGTTTCGGGGGTGGTGAATCGGGAGGATGTTGAGACCCTGCTGGAATGCGGCGCGGACGATTTCATGCAGAAGCCGTTCAGCATCGAGCAACTGGTGAAGAAAATCACGGAATTGGTTTGTGAATGATGCCACATCGGGCACGACGAGGAAAACGCAAGAGCTCCCGACGCCGGAGTTGACGTTAACGCATCTCGACACACTCCCGACGCTGGCCCCGATCGCGATCAAGCTGCTGCGAATCACGACTGACGACGAGAGCAGTGCCAAGGACGTGGTCAATGCTTTACGCGGCGACCAATCGCTGACGGCGAAGATTCTATCGATCGCGAATTCCCCCGCACTCGGAGCATCGGGAAAAATCCCGACCCTGGACCGTGCCGTGGTGTTGCTCGGATTCAAAGCCGTGCGCGGTATCGCGCTGACCGTCAAGGTGTTTGAATGCCTGGGCGCGGGCCGGCCGGAAGGGGCCGGGCGGCACTTTGATCGAGTGGAATTCTGGAAGCATTCGCTCGGCGTGGGATGCGTGGCCCGCCGATTGGCCGCCAAACGGGCGCGGCTTGAAATTGATCCCGAGGAAGCGTTTGTGGCGGGTTTGCTGCACGATCTGGGCAAGGTTGCGCTGGACGCCGTGTTTCCCAAGGCATATGACCGGGTGGCGGCGCGCGCGGAAGAGACCCGGAGCGACATTGCGGATTGCGAACTTGCGATTCTGGGTGTTGATCACACCGTCGCGGGCCGGCACATCGCCAAGCGCTGGGGATTGCCGCGCGAGCTTCAGGATGTAATCTGGCTTCACCACGTAACGGCCGAGACGCTGACACACAGCGTGATCTCGCCGAGGCTGATCGCGATAGTGCAGTTGGCCGACGTGTTCATTCGAGAGCAGCGGATCGGCCACTCCGGCAATTATGCCTTCTACGAACCATCGGCTCATCTGGCTAAGCAGCTTGGATTCGCGGATGCCGATCTCGAAACGATCGCGCAACAAGTGGTCGGTGACGTGGCGGAATACGCCTCGTCACTCGGTCTCGATCAGGCGACGCCCGAAACGCTCTATCTCAAGTCACTCACCAGCGCGAACGCGGAGTTGGGCCGACTCAACAACGAGCTTTTGAGCACGAATCGACGACTAACGGCCGCGGCGCGTTATTTCAAGGGGATCACGCGTTTCGATCGGCAATTGAGCGCGCTGTCGGATTTGGCGGCGGTGGTGGCCGCGATCGCGGACTCCTCGGCAACGGTGTTGCAACGCAGCCAGTTGGCGGCGTTCGGCGTACACGATCAGCGCGCGGCAATCGAACTCTGCCGCATCGGCGGTGAATCGAGAGAGCGCGAAAGCACGACGCAGCGATTGACGGACGAAATGCACGATTGGTTGGATGAGCCGGGCGACGTCGTCGGAACGACCATCCTGCGGGCGCCGTCGGCGATTCGTTCAATGCTGGCGCCGGTCGCGGCTCAACTCGGCACGGGCCAGTGTTGGCTCCTGCCGATCGTGCACGACGAGCAGATTGCCGGCGGGATCGTCTTCTTGTCGGGACGTGACGAGCGGGCCGAGCTGACGCAAGAGATTGAGGAACTGCGTTCGTTCCTGGCCGGCCTGGGGCTCGCGTTGGGACGGGCCAACGCCCAGGCGGCGGCCCGCCGACTTTCGGAAGACCTGGCCGAGAGCAATCGACGCCTGCAACAGATGCAGGCCGAGGTTTTGCGGACGAGGACGCTTTCGATCATCGCGGAGATGGCCGCCGGCGCGGGGCACGAATTGAACGGGCCGCTGACCGTGATTTCCGGCCGGGCGCAGTTGTTATTGGATAGCATTAAGGATCCGGAGGTGCGGCGTCCGCTCGAGCAGATTCACAACAAGGCGCACGAATGCGCCCGGATTGTCACCGAGCTGATGGATTTCGCCCAGCCACATCCACCGAAACCGAGCGCCACGGACCTGCGTGCCCTGCTGATGGAACTGCGGGAGCATTGGCTGGAGCATGGCGGTCTGCCGGCGTCGCGCTTCCGGGTCGATTTGCCGGACGAATCGCAGCCGGCGCTTGTTGTGGACCGTGAGCAGATTCGTTCGGTGCTCGATGAGATATTGGAAAACGCGGTGGAGGCGATTGGGTCCAACGGCGGATCCATTTCGATCTCGACACGGGCCGGCATTTCGGACCCGGTTGGCCCGGCGCGATCCGGCCCCCCGGGCGGGCCGACATCAGAGTATACACCAACGCGCTGGGTCGAGATTACGGTTCAAGACACGGGCCGTGGCATGAGCCCCGCCGTGGTGCAGCGCGTTTTTGATCCGTTCTTCTCGCATCGCGCCGCCGGTCGTGGGCGCGGCCTGGGGTTGGCCCGGGCACACCGCATCATCGAGGCTCACGGCGGCCGCATCTGGGCGGTCAGCCAACCCGGCGAGGGTACGGCTTTTCATATTGTGTTGCCGCAAACGGGGGGCGAATAGAAGCACGCTATCGCTTCCCCGCCGATCGCACCTACGCCACAATAATCGCATGCGCACACGGCCTTGGATAAGACGATTCATCTGGACGGCCGTCGTGCTGGCGCTGCTGGCGGGGATGGGCTATGTCTATGTCACCCGGCCCGGCGCATTACGCGGGCGGCTCATCACTTTACTGGAGGAATTCGACCTGCGCGTGGTGCGGCTCGGGGCGATTTCGTTTTCGCCGACCACGGGGCTGGAAGTACTGGATCTGGTAGTGGCAGCGGCTGAGGGCTCGCCGCTATCCTGCCAGGCACGAGTGCCGAACTCACCACCGTTGCTGCGAGTTCGCCGCGCACACATCAGCGTGAACCCGTGGAAGTTGATGCTCGGCAAGTTTCAGCCGCGCGAGGTGGAACTGGATACCCCGGCGATCGCGATCATCTGGCCGGAAGCTGAGCGGTCCGCACTGTCAATGCCGCGCGGAGTCGGGCATCTGGCACCGCGTAAGTTGCCGGCCGGTCTGCCGCGAGTGCGAATCAACCGGGCCGATATTGAAGTATTCGTCGTAAAGGATGGGCAGCTCCGGCTCCAACGGCGTTGGGTGGTTAACGGACGCGGAGCGCTATCAGCGGGTACCAACTCGAAATCGCGCGCTTACGTGCTGCGTTTCGATCAGGTCGCCGGTCCGGTCAGTTCGAAACACAGACCGGGAACGTCGTTGGTCCAGGTGCGTTGGCAAGCCGGGCGGTTGATCGCCGAATTAGGTTGGCTCGACCTCGAACTGGAGCACGCGCTGCTTCCGGCGCGCTGGGCCCGGCTCGTCCGACGCCTGCACCTACGGGGACAGGCCCGTGCGAAACGACTCGTGCTCGACGCGGCGGGTGTGGTTTGCGTGGAGGTGGAATGCGACGGTCTGTGCTGCGCGATTCCGATCGAAACCGATGTTCAAGGTCCGGACGACGAGTGCTTTGTCCGGCTCACGGATGCGACCGTCGCACTGGCATACGAGCGCCGCGACCGCTCGTCGATGGACGCTCCCCCCGGGGTCCTCGGTCAAGTAATACTGCGGCTCGACGGGCGATTGAATGAAGCGACCGCGACACTCGATCTGCGTGTCGACGATATCGTTCACGCAGCCGGCGAAAGTGTCGAGTCGGCTGAGCTGGTCGAAGGATCCCTGCTCGACGAACTCGAACTTGGGCCGTACCAAGCCGAGTTGCGGGTTAACGGTCTGACGCTTCCGACATTGAAGGACAATCCGCGTTTTGTGACGTCGGAACGGTTGCCCGAGGCACTGCGCTCGTGGATTCGCAAGTACGACGCCGAGGGGCTTGTGAATCTGCATATCGCGCTGGATAGCGACGGCTCGCGGGAGGGGTTGCAATATCGCGGCGAACTGGAAGTGCTCAACGGTGCTTGCCGGTACTTCAGATTTCCGTATCGGATCGCGAATGCCCACGGGTTTGTGCGGTTTTCCAATGATGGGATTGTCTTTGACGGATTGCACGGGCTGCACGGGGCGAATCGCATTCGTCTGGACGGCCGCTTGTTCAACTCGAAGTCGTGGACGGGTTTCGAGCTTTCCTTTCGCGGGTACAACATCGTCTCGGACGCCGACCTGTACGCGGCGCTGCCGCCGAAGTATCAGGCCTTGTGGCGCAGCGCGGCGCCGGTCGGCTTGTGGGACGTGCAAGTGAAGTTGGAACGGGAGCACGGATCGGTGGAAACGGGCTCGCATCCGACCGGTGTTTGCGTGGACGCGCGACTGCTGTCGGGCAGTCTCAAATTACACGACGGTAGCCTGCTCGAAAACGCCGACGGTCTGATTCACATCGCCGAGGGTCGGATCGAGCTCGACGATATGCACGGTTATCTGGACGGCGCGCTGGTGCGGGTGAACGGCACGCTGACGTCCGGTGCCGACGATGAACCCCCGCAACACGACGTGCACGTCGAAGTTGCCGATGCCGCGTTGCAGCGTACGAGCGTGGTCCGCGACGGCGAGGGGCGTTTCATCGGTCAATTCGACTTTGAGGGCCGCGGCGATATCTGGGCGCAGCTCTGTTCCGGCGAGCACGAACAAAGTCACTACGCCGTCGGCATCACGGACGGAGAGCTAACGGGATTCGATGTGAGCGAGCCATGGACGCAAGCCGCGGGTTGGATCTCTTTACGCGGCGACCAACAGCGCATCCACTCGCTGACGGCGTCGCGCGCCGACGGCAACCTGGCCATCTCGGGCACCCTGCCCAAGCAGCTCGGGTTGCACACCCCGATCGTGCTCGATCTCCACGCCGCCGATGCTGATTTGGAGCGGCTGTTGCGGCAACTGGTGCCGGGGCGCTGGTCGAACATTCGCGAGGCGCTCGGTCTGGCCGGGCGCGGCAAGCTGACCGCCCGGTTTCACCCGCAAGCCGTCGAAGGAGAGCGCGACCAGCAGGTAGCGGACATCCGGTTCGTGGCCGAGCGCATGCGGCCGACGCCGTTGCCGCTTGACCTGCGCGACATCGAAGCCACGCTCACGCTGCACGCCGAGGGATTCGAACTGCACGAGGCCGGCGCGCGGTACGGCGATGATGGGCGACTGACGGTCAGCGGTCACGGGGGCTGGTCGGCGGGGGACATCTGGACGGACATCAGCGCTAAGGGGCGGGGCCTGGAACTCGACCCTGCTTTAGTGGAAGCGATGCCCGGACCGCTGGCTTCGTTGTTGAAACGCATGGCCCCCCGGGGTCGCATGCAATTGACGCTCGACCAGATGCTCCTGAACGGCACACAGAAACCCGAAGTGAGTGTGATCGGGCGGATTCAACTCGAAAACGCCGAATTGAATGTCGGACTGCCGCTGACCGAGTTCAGAGGGCAATTGAGCGGGCGCTGTGAGGTCAAAACGGATGGGCAGATGGATCTGAATGCCGACTTCGCGGTCGATCGTGGGCTGCTCGCCGGGCGGACGATCGAACGCTGGGAGGGCCATATCGTACGCCGGCCCGACAGCAGCCGGATCATACTCGAGGAAGTTGGCGGCCGGTTGTGCGACGGGGAAGTTGTCGGCTTCGCGATGATCGACCCGGACACTTCGACTTACGAACTCTCGTTCACGCTGCACGACGTCAGTCTCGACCAGTTCGTGCAACGCAAGAAGGACGAGTCCGGCCGGGCAACCCAGGGCCGGCTCGACGGGCATATTTTCGTACGCGGCGACACAAAGAATGCGGCACGGCGCGGCGGCGGCGGCGAACTGCGTATCCGAGGAACATCACTATTGTCAAGCCCGATCACCGCTTCGGTAGTACAGGCCAGCCGGCAGCAGAAACGTTCGATCAGCCACGAGGTCGAGTGGGCCGAGGTGCGATTTGTCTGGGAGGGCGAGGAACTGAAACTCGACCGGGTTGATATTCATTCGCGCGATCTGCGTCTGATCGGCATGGGAAGCTGGAATATGCGCAGCGACGCGATTTCGTTAACGCTGCTGGGGGCGACGCCCGAGGATGCTCCCCGGCTCTTTCTGCTGACCGAACTGCTCGAAACCGCCGGTCAGGAACTGTTGCAATATCGCGTGGAGGGAACCGCCGCCAACCCGCACGTCACGATCGAACCGCTGCACAACCTGACCGAACCACTGCGACGGTTACTCAAGGGAGACTGACGGCGGTGCAAAGTGTAAAGTTCAAAGTGTAAAGTTCAAAGTTCAAAAGGCAACGTTTAGAGTTAAGAATGCCAAGCCGTGAACTTGGGGTCCACGCTTCGATTCCTAGAGCCTATCCCACACTTGGTTATAGGATATGTTCTTATGGGATAGGTTCTTATTCACTTTGCGCTTTGCACTTTGAACTCCTCACTATTCCAGATATCCCAGTTCGGATAGCCGCTTCTCGAGCAACCTGCGCTCTTCGTCGGTGTAGACTTCGGCGTGCTCTTCGGCGACCTTCTCGACCGGCGGTTCACGCTCGACAATCAGCTTTTTAATGAACGCGCCGTTCAAGACCCGGCCTTCCATATCCACCGGAACCCGCATGCCCAGAACCGCCAGTGCGGTTGGCGTAATGTCAACAATGTTTCCCTCGATCCGCTTGCTCGGCTGCACACCGGGGCCGCCGATCGCGACGATTCCCTCGGCGCGGTGAGTACCCTCCAGCCGAGCTTCCGAACACCAGCGGACCTGTTGTCGGCCGCGGATCTTCCGCACAACCGCCAGGCCGGGTTGCGGCGAGAGCAGCAGATCGGGAAGATCGGGGTAGTCTTCACGTTTGCAGCCGTAGAGCTGCTCCGTCTTGTAGACCTCCGGAAAAATTGCGATCTCGTTGCCGTCG
>JAUWNI010000153.1 GCA_030612705.1 Phycisphaerae bacterium
AAGAAATTCCGCTTGATGTCCGTGCTGCCGTCGTAGTCTTCCAGAAAATGATACAGTCCGGCCTGCCAGGCCGGGCTTACTTCCCAGATGTCGTCTTCGAAGAAGGCCCGGAAGAATGAGTGCTCGAGCACGGTGGAGGGCCGCCACGCTTCCTGGCTGCCCCAGTAAATGTAGCCCGAGGGGAAGATGACCGCCGCGGCACCGCGATCGGCCACGCGCAGCCAAGTTTCGCCGAAACACTCGCTCAGAGTGTAGTTGCCGACGTTGCAGGAGAAGCTGAAAACGACGCCATAAAGGCCCTCGTTGCTCAGGGCCTGGACGTTGGACTGGTAGAACGACGGGGTCCACCATCCGCTCGAGCCGCTGTGACCGTAATAGACGACCCAGAGGCAGCCGTCGTTTACCGCGTTGGTCACGTCCTGCGTACTCCCGCCTTGGGAGGCGTAGATTTTGATGCCCTCGTAGCCGTTGGGCTCGAAATAATTCTCGATGACCCAGTCGTGGGTTGGTTCGGCCATGCCTTGCGTACTGGGGTTGGCCAGGAATGCCCCCCGCAGGGGATAATTCGGATCGGGGTAGTTGCCGGACTCGACGCGCAGGCTCTTCTCCACCACGTCCGCCAGCGCGCTCACCGAGCGCACCGAGAAGCGTCCGATGGCGATATCGGGATACCAGTCGTCACCGGCGTCCATACAGGCATACGGCAGGTCGGTGGGGGCGTGCTTGCTGCCGCCGCCGGACCAGTATGGGATCGTGTCTGTTGTGGCACTCGAACCGCTGGTGTCGCCGACGAGCAGGATGTAGTCCGGCGCGTCGGCAGTGCCCCACAGACTTTGAATATAGTCCTTGATGGTGTTCCTACTCGTGCCGGAGGGCGCCGTGTAGGTCATCACGTTGAAGCCCTGTGACGTCTTCGTGTTGGCGAATTGGGTCAGCGGCGCGCTGCCGGCGTATTCCTCGGCCGTGATAATCAGATAGTTACCGGTGCGACGTTCGGCTGCCGCGTCTGACACGACCGCAACGATCAGCGCTGCGACCAATACATGCCCCAAAACTCGAAAGCGTGCTCTCAATGCCTGCATGGGAATTCCCTGCCTTTCGTTGTGTCCGAAGAACTGTCTCCAAATCGGCGCGAAGCTTCTTTGCACCGGGCGATATTGATTGATGGAAGCGCCTACACTTGCTGCGGCAGTGTCCATGGTGATTGTGAATGTTGATGGTAGCCGAAGCAGGTAGTGTTTCGCGCGGCGCTCCTAAATCACTCGCTCAACCAACATTTACAATAGCACATTGATGCGGGCGGATGCAATTAAAGATGATAGGTCGCGTACGATTGCAGGCGTGATTTTGTGCCAAGAGGCGGATGTCGCTGTGGGCAGTGTGAGGCGAGTGATCGCGGGACGCATGTTAATGACCGATAAAATCGCGTTTCCGGCAATGGAAGACGCGTGGTTGACCTTTACACCGGCGAAAGCCGCTTCGCGGAGGAGAAATTCCAAGCGAGCACGGGTTTGCTCGGATTTCTTGAGATTTTCCGCTATGGTGTTCGGCCGGCACGGAGACCGGCCGCTACATGTGGCATAGCCGCCCTCGGCTGTGACAATTCGGCCGGCGAGGCGCCGGCCGCTACGGCGAGTGCAAAGGCTTTCGGTTCTTGGAGCTTGGGAGTGCACGAGACCGCTCTGCTCGGTATCGCCGGCATCATCGTACTCGGCATCGGCGCGCAGTTGCTCGCGGCGCGGCTACGGCTGCCGTCGATTCTGCTGCTACTGATTGTCGGCTTCATCGCCGGGCCGGTGACGGGCTTTCTCCGTCCGGATGAGCTATTCGGCGATTTGCTGTTCCCACTGGTAAGCGTTTCGGTCGGGCTGATTCTCTATGAGGGCGGGCTGAGTCTGAAGCTCTCGGATTTGCCGAAGGTCGGCGGCGTTGTGCGCAACCTCGTCTCGGTCGGCGCGCTCGTCACCTGGGCCGTCAGCACCGTGGCGGCACACTTGATCTTTGATCTGGACCTGGGGTTGGCGACGCTGCTCGGAGCCGTCCTGGTAGTCACAGGGCCGACCGTGATTGGACCGATGCTGCGGCACATCCGGCCCGGCGGCTCGGTCGGGCAGGTCCTGATGTGGGAGGGCATCGTCATCGACCCGATCGGGGTCGTGCTCGCCGTGCTGGTGTTCGAAGCCATCGGCGGCGCGGGACAACACGGGACAACGGCACACCTCATCCTGGCCGTCATCAAGACCATCATCTTCGGCGGCGGTTTCGGACTGATCGCCGCCGGCTTGCTGACGCTCTTGATTTATCGCTACTGGATCCCGGATTTCCTGCAAAGCGCGGTTTCCTTGATGTTCGTGGTGGCGGCGTTGACCGGGGCCAATCTCTTGCAGTCCGAAGCGGGTCTGTTGGCGGTGACGGTCATGGGCATCGCGTTGGCGAATCAAAAATACGCCGACATCAAGCACATCGTCGAGTTCAAGGAAAACCTGCGCGTCCTGCTGATATCCTCGCTGTTCATCCTGCTCGCCGCCCGGCTGCAACCGCGCGACCTGACCGATATCGCGGCGGGCGGAGCACTGTTCGTCGCGGTGCTCGTGTTGGTCGGCCGACCGCTGATCGCGTTCATATCGACCATCCGCTCTGGTATGCCGCGCAACGAGAGGTTGTTTCTGGCGTGGATGGCACCGCGTGGGATCGTAGCGGCCGCCGTTTCCTCGGTGTTTGCGCTGCGCCTTCAGGAACTGGGCTATGCGAATGCCGAGTTGCTCGTGCCGATCACGTTCATCGTCATTATCGGGACGGTGGCGATTTACGGGCTCACGTCGCCGACGGTAGCCTTTCGACTTGGTGTGGCCGATCCGAACCCGCAGGGGATTTTGCTGGTGGGGGCGCGTGGTTGGGCTCGGGCGCTGGCGTCGTTGTTGCACGAAAAGGGCTTCCGCGTGTTATTGGTCGACAGCAACCGGGACAACATCGCCGCCGCCCGAATGGCCGGCTTGCCGACGTATTCCGGCAGCATCCTCGCCGAGTACGCGATTACGGAGATGCGTTTGGGCGGTATTGGCCGACTCCTGGCGCTGACGCCTAACGACTGGGTCAACGCACTGGCCGTCCAGCGTTTCACGAGTGTGTTCGGGCGGGCCGCGTGTTATCAGCTACCGCCGCAGAACGAGCCGAAGGGCAAGCAGGAGTTGCACAAGCACCTACAGGGCCGCTGGCTGTTCGCGCCGGGGATGACCAACGTCGAGCTTGAGCGGCGTTTTGCCGCCGGGGCGACCCTCAAGGCCACGCCGCTCTCGGACGAGTTCGACTTCGCCGCGTTTATGTTGCATTACGGCGAGTCGGTGGTGCCGCTCTTTGTCATTGCCGAGAACGGCAGGCTGAACGTTATCACGGCGGGCAAGTCCGCCGAGCCACAACCCGGCCAGACGTTGATCAGCCTGGTGCATGAGCCGCAACGGCCGCCTGCCGAGCGTTCCTGAGATGAGTAGCGGCCTCCATATGGGTGGCACCGGCGTCCCGCCAATACTGTCCGGGATTCTGTCCGTCTACGATTCCTACATTATCCTACTTGCGCGGTGCGCGCTTTTGTGCTCTATTATCCCGCATGGCACGCAGACGCTACGCCGGCACCGAACGACCCGCCCCGATCCCCATCCCGGAGGATCAGGTCATGGGCCGGCGATTCATCCGCCTGCTCGACGGGCAACTCCTGCACTTGCGCGGTCACGCCCCGCACGGCAACCGCTCCTTCTTCTACGACCAACTCGTCGTCGCCCATCTGCTGGCCTTCTTCAACCCGATCCTGGCCGGCCTGCGAAAAATCGAGGACGTCTTCGACCTCCCCGCCGTGCGAAAGCGGCTGAAGATGCCGCGGGTGCCCAAGAGCACTTTGGCCGATGCTCAGTGGCTCTTCGACCCCGGGCTGCTCCTGCCGCTGTTCGTGTCGCTCAAAAAGCGGGCCAACATTCAAGCACACGACTCGCGGCTCGACGGGCTCACCAACAAGCTCTTGGCGGTGGATGGCTCGTTTTTCGCTGTCGCCAGCCGGATCGCCTGGGCGATTTACAACCACAGCGCCAAGAACAACCTCACCCAGGGCAACGTGCGGGCCCACCTGCACTTCGACATTCTGCGTGGTGTGCCCGACCACGCCACGCTGACCGGCGGCCAAGCCAGTGAGACCGAGCAACTGCGCCAGGCCCTGCGGGCCGGCTGCTTTTACGTCATGGATCGCGGCTTTCAGCAGTATCAACTGCTGACCGACATCGTCGCGCTCGGCAGCGACTTCCTCGTGCGGTTGCGCAAGAGCGCCCGTTACGAGAACCTTGAGCAGCGCCCGCTGACCGCCGCCGATCGAGCGGCCGGCGTGCTGGCCGACACGCTCGTCCGCGTCGGCTGGCGTGCGACTCGCACGGCGCTGACCCAGCCGGTGCGTTTGGTGGAGATCGCCCAGCCGGACAAGCCCGCTCAACCCTTGCGGCTGCTGACCAATCGGCTGGATCTGTCGGCCGAGACGATCGGTGTGATCTATCGGCATCGCTGGCAGGTCGAACTGTTTTTCCGCTGGCTGAAGTGCATGGCAAACTTCCAGCACTTTTATTCCGAATCGCCGCGGGGCATGACCTTGCAGGTATATATCGCCTTGATCGGGACACTGCTGATCGCGATCGAAACCGGCGCGCGGCCCAGCAGCTACGACTTCGCCCTGATGAGCATGGCGGTGGCCGGCCTGGCCCCGCTGGAGGAGATTCTGGCCCAGGCCGCCAAGCGGCGTGCCGAACGTCGCCGGGCCGCCGAGCGACAACGCGCCCGCGGGGCGCAAAAAAACCGTCGTTAACCGCCTGCGCCGTGGCGCGCGCCGATGTGGGCGGCTGGGGGTATGCGCCCAGCGTTTCCAGCTTCTCCACCACGTTCCAGCCATTTGCCGTCGAGCCAACGCCATCAATCCAATCTCACGCTACAATCCACACCCCGGCAATTCCCAGGCCGGACACTATTGGCGTCCCGCCGGTGGATTCGGCCGGCACGGAGACCGGTCGCTACCGATTGCTTCGTGCAATAGTCGCGTAGACCGCGCAGCAGACCGCGATCAACACGAAGTCGATACCGGCGATGAGATAGAGATAGCGAACGACGGCCCCGGTGCCGAAGCCATAGCTGTGCAAGCCGGTGCCGAGGACGTAGTTGACGCCGACGTATGTCATGATGATCAGCCAGAACGCGAGAATGCTTTTAAGCGCCGTGGCGAATCGCCCACGCGTCAGGACGAAGATGCCCATCGCCACGCCGGTGCCCGCGAACGCCAACACTTTCAGCGGCGTCAAGGGAGCCAGCCGCGACACGACGAGCACGAAAACACCCATGACGAGCAGGATGGCGACCACGTACGCCCAGGCCGGGACCTTTTCGCGGTCGATCCGCACGTGCAGGATCGCCAGGTATCCGAGAAAGGCGACGAGCGACCAGACCTCCTTCGGATCCCAGCCCCAATAGCGCCCCCAGGACGACGCGGCCCACATGCTGCCGGTGATGATCCCCGCCAACAGCAGCAGCGATCCAATATGCACGTACCAGTAATGTAAATTGTCAATCGCCTCGGCCAACGCGCGCCGCCGAGGCGCCGCCGACATCAGGATCAACTGCACATGAGCGATGACGACCGCGACCGCGAGGACGGCATACGCGACCATGATGATCGGCACGTGAATCGACATCCAGATCGTGTCCAGCAGCACCGGCATGATCGGACGGATGTACTGGTCGAGCGGCAGGCAGTCCGCCAGAATGAGCGCCAAGGCCGCCATCGCGGCCGCCGTCAGCGGGACCAGCCGCCAAGTAGCGGCCGGCGCCTCGCCGGCCGAATCCACGGGCGTGACGTCCCTACCACCCTCACAGCCGGGGACGGCCATGCTACATGTCGCGGCCGGTCTCCGTGCCGGCCGAATCCACCCGCGCGGCACGAGCATCGAGAGAATCGCAAACGCGCTTGCTCCCCAACTGAGAAACAGCAGCGACTCGAACATGTTTGCCGCCGGTATCCGCCCGGCGATCTGCCAGCGCAGCGATAGCCCGTAGGTCAGGATGGCGAAGCTCGCGAGCAGGACTACGAGGGTCAGGAAGTCGAACCATTTCCGCCGAATCGCCGGCGCGGCAGCGGCCAATACGGCTGCGACAACCATGACCATCCAGCCGGTGTGGAACGGCCGCAGCTTGTTGTAGCGCAGCTCGGTCGCGATCAGCGCCGGGTCGGGCCGATACGCCGCCGGCAGCACTGATAACGTTCTAATAAGTTGATCCGAGGCGGCGGCAAACGCTTGGGCGTCATCAGCTCGAAAGGCGTCGCGCAACGACGTCCAGGCCAGGCTGACGGGGTTGTCATGTGTGTGCTCTGGAATGTTGGGCGGGATCGGCCGCCACGCGCCGACGATGCTGTCGCCATCCGGGATCGGACGGATAATTCGCCCGCTGAAGACCCGCCGCAGCGTAAGCAGCTTTTTACGGATGTCGCCAACCTTGGATTCCAGCGGGTTCAGCTTGCGTCCCGAGGCCGTGCGGAGCAATTCATCGACAAGTGTGAGATAGGGTTGATGACTGTTCAACTCCGCGTACGAGAAGACCGTTTGTTCGGACGGCAGTCGCAATTCCGCCCGCAGTTCCGCGTTGCGGATCGCGATCAAAGGCTGTCGCCGCCAGATTTCGGGTTCAAAAGTCCATGCCAGCAGCAACTGTGCCGGGTCGTGACCTTTGTGAAACGCGCTGCCCGTCACGGATTCCACAGTGTCACGCGCCACGGTTTCCAGCGGCGGCCAACGCCCGTCGTGCTGCACCGGCAACGCTCGGATCGTTTCCAAATCCAGCGAAGTCGGGAGCCGCGCCTCGGCGGGTTGCGCGGCCGACAGCAGGCAGATGAATGTCAATACCAAGTGTGACATCTACGTTCCATTTGTTCCCGCGGTGCCGGTTTTCAACCGGCGAGATGCCCGTCGGTGTTCCGTTATGCGAGTTCCCAGCACGATCACCATCCCGATCATCAAGGCGACGTAGCCGGTAAAGACGATAAGCTGACCCGGATCGCGCGCGACGCCCAGGACGCTGACGCCCCGGCCGTCCTCCCGGGATACGCTCGATTGATAAAGCGTATAGCCGCCGTGCTCGACCGGGTGGTTCATGCTGATCACGTGACTCTGCGATCGGCCGGTCAGCGGATCGACCGTGGTGATCTGGCTTTCGTACGAGCGCGGCTTCGTCTCGCCCGGATACATGCCGATCCGCAAACGGTTCAGCGTCAGTGCGAAGCCGAGCGGAACCCGCTTGTCCGCGTAGATAATCTGGTAAGGCGTGCCGTCGGCGAGCACCGGCCGCGGCTCGTACTTTTGCACCCACGTTTCGACACTCTCCGTCGGCGTGCCGATTTTCAGCAAGAGTGCCGGCAGGCGGTCGGCTCCGATGGATTCGGTCGGTTCGAGCGACCACTCGACCCGCGCGTGAGCGAATCGCCGCGACACACAAAACTTCCATCCGGGCCAGGGCGAATCGATCGTCGTATCGATGCTCAGCTTCTCGACGCGGAACGGTCGGCCCTCCAATTGGAATCGCACATATAGCTCGTCACCGGGCCCACCGAGTATTTCGAGCGGCGCGATCGGCGCGGGATCATTCGCCGCGATGAACGTCAGCTTTACTTCTTCAAGCTCGTCCTTTCCGTGTGAAAAGCCGGGGAAGTTCGCGAACGCGATCCGTGTCTCCCGCGTGGATGGACCGATGATTTCTACCTCGATCGCCGGATTGATTCGCCGATCCGATACGTTGGTCAGCCGGCTGTCCGCTCCGACTATCGCGTGCGGCAGATAGCGCAGGACGCGGACGGCATACCCGGTCTTTCCCAGCGGGGCCGCTTTTGCAGTGCAATCCTCGACCGGAATCTCAAACGTGTTGCCGTTGTAAACGACTTTGACCACGTCGACCGAAGCGGGTTGGCTGCTCGCCGGATCGGTGTTTACCACGCGCTCCAACTGAGCGGCGTCGGAGAACACGCGGTACGCGACGCTCGCGGTCGCCGGGTCGGCGGGCTGACCCGCGAAGATCCAGGTGGCGTTCTCCCGCCCCGACGGCGAGAGCGACACCTCGACCGCCGGCTTGAGCAGCGGATCGTCATCCTCGATTACCCGCCGCGACCAGACGCTGTCCGGTAGATAACGCTCGACGCTAATCCGTGTCCGACCCAGCTTCAACTCCGGTGCCGAGGGCTGATCGACCGCCCGAAAACCCCGGAAAGCCGACCCGTTCAGATTGATGCCGGCTGTCGTGTTATCACGCCGATTCACGATCGTCAGCGTATTTTGCGAGACGTTGAAGGATTCGACGGTCTGCCCCTCGGCGATAGCTATTTGTCCATCGATGCCGAATTGCTGTGTGAGCAGCGCGCCGCCCAGCGTTACCAGGATTGCAACGTGCGTCACCACAAATCCGATTTGCCGTTTCGAGAACGGGTAGCGTAGCAGCATCGCCGCCGCGACGTTGACGCACAGCAATACGATCAGCGTCTTAAACCACCACGCGCGGTAGAACGCATCGAGTGCCCGCTCGGTCCCGTGTGACGACTCGAAAACCGTCGCGCAGGCCATCGCCACTAGCAGAAGGATCAGCAGCAGAGCAGCAAACCAGAGCGACCCGGCCGCCCGGAGAATGGAGCGTGGCCCGTTCATTTTTTCATGGTATGGAGCCTCACTCCTTTTGCCAAACCTCGGCTCCTTAGTCGAGAAACTAGAGCGGTTTCAGAAATTGTGTAGCGTCCGACGCCCCTGTCGGACGTAGGGTTGTCGAGGAATCCACGGCCGACCGGGACGTCGGCCGCTACGGAGAAAGTGAAAACGCACTAGTGAATCAGAGCCCTGAGCGCAAGCGAGAGGTTCTATCGACAATGACGGGCGCTCTCGCCGACCTCGTTCGCTATTCATCCTTGCTGAACGAGATATCCATGACGAAATCGCCGGCATCTGAACTGAACGGGACTTCGATCCAGGCGGACTTCGTGGGGTAGCGCATCTTGTAATCGCGGCCTTCGATGACCGTGGGCATGCTGAGATTCGGGGGGGGATCGATATTGAATTTCGCCTTAGCCGAGCCGCCGACCATGTTCACCAGCTCGGAGAGTGCGTCGGTCACCTCGCCGTTGACCTCGTTGACGTCGGAAGAGAGGAAACGCCTGGCGAGCTCGAGCGCGGTGTCGCGGGGAAAGCATAGAGCGACCACGCCGCTGGCATCTCCGCTGATTCCGATAATAGAGGTCAGCGTTTCGCCCTGTCGCTCGAATCCATCCGTGCTGGCCCGCAGTTGCCGGCGTTGCAAGGGGGTATTGAGCATCGTTTCAAAAATGTTGCAGATGCTTTCGACGAATGGATTTATGTATTCCGCTTTCACGTCTGGTCTCTCGCCGCCGGGGGGTAACTATATCACCAGTCACACAAGAAGAGATCGGTCAATCGCGGCGGAAGCTTCAGTGTGCGCGGTTTCGGTCCCGCGAATTTGTTGCACACAACTGTATTGTCAACTTCAATGTGGGGGTGGTACGTGTAAAACCGGTTCCCAGAGCCTGTAATCCGCAACCCGCAATCTCCAGTCGGCATTACGGACAGATCGTGCCGTAGACCGCGAGCAATGCCGCCAAGTCGAACAAGTCCACGTCGCCGTCTTCGTCGAGGTCGCCGTCTTCGTACGTCGCGCCGCTGGTCGTGCCGTAGTTTGACAGCAGTTGGGCGAGATC